>NZ_JAUZUX010000007.1:0-229534 GCF_031844285.1 Enterobacter sp. BRE11 | reverse complement strand
CTCTTTAGGGGCGTAGTTCAATTGGTAGAGCACCGGTCTCCAAAACCGGGTGTTGGGGGTTCGAGTCCCTCCGCCCCTGCCAGAAAAAAGAATCCTTTGCTTCGGCAAAGGATTTTTTTTGCTTTCTATTTGGCAAAAAGATCAAAAAAGGCCGACAGCGTCAGCCTCTTCACCGTTTAAGCCTGCAATATCAGCGCGCCAGTACCGGAAACTTGAGCAGCTGTCGAATATGTGCCTGCTGATCGCTGTTCTGCAGCCACACCGCATATAAAGGACGCACCGCCACCGGCGTATCAGGGATCACCACAAGGTCGCTATACAGGCTATGCCAGTAGTCTGGCAAAAACGCGCAGGCGCCTGTGGTATAAAGCAGCTCTCGCGTTACGTGCGCTGAAGTGGTAGTTAACACCGGAACATCATCGCCGCCTGACAAATAGCTCTCATGCTGATGAAAGTCCGCGCCCCATTCCAGCTTGATGTAGTCGTATCTCTCTCGCTTCTCTGTTTTACGCGCCCGAAATAGTGCCAGCGAGATATGGCCGATCTGCTGGCTGGTCAGCTCATCCATCTTCGGCGCTTCGGTCGTGATCAGCAGATCCAGCTGGCGCTCATGAAGCTGCTTAACCAGAAGATGCCTCTGCGCCACCCGCGCTTCAAGATGCAGGCTCTCCCGGTTCTCATACAGGGTTTGCAGCCACGGCGTCAGGTAGGCCTCCCAGAGCGACGCGCTGGCCCCTATTGACAGCTCGTGGTGCTGCTGCGTATGCGAAACCTCCTTTTTCGCCATCATCCATGTGCTCATCAGGCTTTCCGCATAGGGCAAAAGACGTTCTCCCGCCGATGTCAGCCGTATGTTATTGCGATGGCGAGTAAAAAGGTTAACGCCCAGCTGATTTTCCAGCTGACGGATGCGAAAGCTGACGGCGGACTGTGTGAGGTAAAGTGCTTCTGCAGCCCGTCCAAAATGGCGAGTTCTGCTCACTTCCAGGAAAGTTTTCAGTAATTCCGTATCCACAGCCTTCTCCCAAAAAATGTTTGTCGTATAGATTTAAATGTTTTGTTTTACACTCTGTCAAGCCTATCTAATACTCCGCGCCATTAATAGCTCGGCCATAAGAGAATCAGGAGCGTGTAAGATGGCGGAAAGCTTCTCAACCACAAATCGTTTCTTTGATAACAAACATTATCCGCGCGGTTTCTCGCGGCATGGTGATTTCACCATTAAAGAAGCCCAATTGCTGGAACGTCATGGTTTCGCTTTTAATGAACTCGATTTAGCAAAGCGTGAGCCGACTACGGAAGAAGAGCGTCTTTTCTTAGAAGTATGTCGTGGTCTGCGTGAGCCGCAAACTGAAGCTGAGCGCGTATGGTCTAAATATACCGCCCGCATTAAGCGCCCGAAACGTTTTCATACGCTCTCAGGTGGCAAGCCGCAAATGGATACGGTCGAAGACTACAGCGACAGCGATGACTAAACAAAATGGGGCAAGCTGCCCCATTTTTTATTCCAGGCTGCGGTGCAGATGAATCATTAACCGATCGATGCTGCGATAAGCGACCGCCTCCTGCAGATGTCTCCGTAAAATTCTCTCTTCACCCGCCAGATCGGCAATCGTCCGCGACACCTTTAAAATGCGCTGCCATGCCCGCACTGATAAGCCTAGCTGATTCAGCACCTCTTCCAGCCACTCCGCATCCTCTCTGGCAATATCGCACCACATCTTGATATCAACGTTACTCATATGCGCATTAATCTTGCCGGCACGCGCCATTTGCAGCGCACGCGCCTTCATCACCCGCTCACCGACGCTGGCTGAACTCTCGCCCGCCTCGGGACGCTGGCTCAGCATCCCGCTCGGCAGCAATGGCACCTCAATCGACAGGTCGAAGCGATCGAGAAAAGGCCCGGAGAGTTTGCTCAGATAACGCAGCACCTGCTGCGGCGAGCAGCGGTTATGCTGCCCCTGATAGTGACCAGTCGGGCTTGGGTTCATGGCGGCAATCAGCTGAAAGCGCGCCGGATAGGTCACTTTCGCGCGGGCGCGGGAAATGGCGATTTCGCCGGACTCGATAGGCTCTCGCAGCGCATCCAGCACGCGCCGGTCAAATTCCGGCAGCTCATCCAGAAACAGCACGCCGTTATGCGCCAGCGAAATCTCTCCAGGCCGGGGCAGCGACCCGCCGCCGATAAGCGCATAAAGCGACGCGCTATGATGAGGCGAGCGAAAAGGGCGCTTACGCCAGGCTTTTTGCAGGCGGACCTTATCTACCAGGCTGGCGATAGCGGCGCACTCCAGCGCTTCTGCGTCGCTGAGGGGCGGCATAATGCCGGGCAGACGCGTAGCCAGCATGGTCTTGCCTGTGCCGGGAGGGCCAATCAGCAGCAGGTTATGACCGCCCGCTGCGGTAATCTCCAGCGCCCGACGTCCCTGTTCCTGACCAATGATATCGCTCAGGTCTTCCGTCGATTCTTCAGACCGATCCTGCTGATAATGGGCGCGCGCAAGCTCGCCCTGATTTTGCAGCCAGGCGCAGACTTCCAGCAGATGGGCGGCGACCAGCGTATCGCCATGCTGAATCAGGCCAACATCCTGCTGATTCTCCGAAGAGAGGATCAGCTGCCGTTCGGCCCGCATCGCCGCCATTGCGGCCGGAATCGCCCCCTGAACGCCGCAGAGCGCGCCGTTGAGCGCAAGCTCGCCCACGAACTCATGCTGCGCCAGTTTCGCCTCAGGAAGCTGTTCAGACGCGACGAGAATCGCGAGCGCCATCGGCAGATCGTAACGTCCGCCCTCTTTAGGCAGGTCGGCAGGCGCCAGATTGATGGTGATGCGTTTTGCCGGAAAGCTGAAGCCGCTATTAATAATGGCGCTGCGCACCCGTTCGCGCGCCTCTTTCACCGTGGTTTCAGGCAAACCGACCAGCGTCAGGGCGGGCAGGCCACTGCTGATATGCGCTTCTATGGTGACCAGCGGTGCTTCTACGCCTATCGCCGCTCGGGTAAGAACTCTGGACAATGTCATAACCGCTCCTTAACGGGGCGATTATGGCGAGGTCGAAAGGCGACAGCGAGAGCCAGGAATCCATCTTTCGGCAGAGTCCGCAGCAAAGCGGCGAGAGATGCACCTGAAAACATTTTTTCTGGATCTGCTTAACAAAGTGCGGGCTTAATTATTGCGTCACGGACGTGATGAATATTTGTCACGAATGAAATAAGCGTTTATTTACAGTCTGATATCTGATTATCGATGCCAGGGTCATAAAAAAAATAGATGGAAAAAGTTGTCATCGCACCGCCAACTGTGATAACTCTGTAGGTATTACTTCGAACAAACGAAAAAACAGACAACAGATGAAAGCCCTTCTACAAGTGATTAGCCTAGTCGTGATTAGCGTGGTGGTGATTATTAACCCACCGTGCGGGGCTACGCCTGGAGAAAGAAAGGCTTAAAAATCAAGCCTGGAATTCGAAAAACCCCCGCACCGAAAGGTCCGGGGGTTTTTTTTCGACCAGAGCAAATATCAGCGGATTACCGAGGAGCAAACAATGAGCAGTAGCATAAAATTCTGTTGTTCCCCTAAGGATACAGGAGAATAACCATGACAGGTGCACAGTGGGTAGTTCAGGTTTTACGCGCGCAGGGTGTCGATACCGTATTTGGTTATCCTGGCGGCGCCATCATGCCAGTGTACGATGCACTCTACGATGGCGGCGTGGAACACCTACTGTGTCGTCATGAACAAGGCGCAGTGGTCGCGGCGATCGGCTATGCCCGCGCGACCGGAAAAACTGGCGTCTGCATTGCGACCTCGGGCCCTGGTGCGACAAACTTAATTACCGGCCTGGCCGATGCGATGATGGACTCGGTGCCGGTAGTGGCGATCACCGGTCAGGTTTCGTCGGCGTTTATCGGCACCGACGCCTTTCAGGAGATCGACGTGCTGGGCCTGTCGCTGGCCTGCACCAAACACAGCTTTTTGGTTGAGTCGCTGGATGAGCTGCCTTCCGTCATGGCGGAAGCCTTCGCTATCGCCCAGTCAGGCCGTCCTGGACCGGTGCTGGTCGATATCCCTAAAGATATTCAAATCGCCAGCGGCGAGCTGACTCCGCATCTGCTGCCGGTCGAAGAGACGTTCGCCCATTCACCGCAGCATATCGAAGCGGCGCGCGCGCTGATGGCGCAGTCCCATAAGCCGATGCTCTATATCGGCGGCGGCGTCGGTATGGCGCAGGCGGTGCCTGCGCTGCGCGCCATGGCGCAAGAGACCGGCATTCCCATGGTTGCCACGCTGAAAGGTCTCGGCAGCGCCGATAGCGAAAGCGAGGTTTATCTCGGCATGCTGGGCATGCACGGCACCAAAGCCGCGAACCTGGCGGTTCAGTCCTGCGATTTGCTGATTGCCGTCGGCGCGCGCTTCGACGATCGCGTCACCGGCAAGCTCGACACTTTCGCGCCGCACGCCAGCGTCATTCACATCGATATCGATCCGGCCGAACTGAATAAACTGCGCCGCGCGCACGTTTCGCTGCAGGGCGACATGAATCAGATCCTGCCCGCGCTGAGCATGCCGATGCAGATCGCCGGCTGGCGCGAAGAGGTGAAGGCGATGAAAGCGGAATTCAGCTGGCGCTACGATCATCCCGGCGAAGCGATCTACGCGCCGCTGCTGCTGAAACAGCTTTCCGATCGCAAACCCGCCAGCGCCGTCGTCACCACCGACGTCGGCCAGCACCAGATGTGGACCGCGCAGCATATGAACTTCAACGCGCCGGAAAATTTCATCACCTCCAGCGGCCTGGGCACCATGGGCTTCGGCCTGCCGGCTGCAGTCGGCGCGCAGGTCGCCCGTCCCGACGATACCGTGATCTGCGTATCGGGCGACGGCTCGATCATGATGAATATCCAGGAGCTGGGCACCATCAAACGTAAAAAATTGCCGGTGAAAATCCTGCTGCTCGATAACCAGCGTCTCGGTATGGTCCGCCAGTGGCAGCAACTCTTTTTTGACGGTCGTTACAGCGAAACCATTCTGACCGACAACCCCGATTTTCTGACGCTGGCCAGCGCCTTTGATATCCCAGGCCAGCGTATTAGCCGTAAAGACGAGGTCGACGCCGCCCTTGATGCTCTGCTGAACAGCGAAGGTGCTTACTTCCTGCATGTTGCGATTGATGAGCATGAAAACGTCTGGCCACTGGTGCCGCCTGGCGCCAGCAACGCAAACATGATGGAGAAAACCGTATGAACCAGCACCAATTGTCTATCGAAGCTCGCTTTCGCCCTGAAATATTGGAACGCATTTTACGCGTCGTCCGCCATCGCGGTTTCCAGGTCTGCGCCATGAACATGGGCGCGGCGGCCAACAGCGAGAACATTAATATCGAAATGACCGTTGCCAGCCAGCGTTCAGTCGATTTACTGTCTTCACAGTTAAGCAAATTAATGGATGTCGCTAATGTCGAAATCCAGCAACAAACATCACAACAAATCCACGCCTGGTCGTGAAAGGAAATAAGAATGAGCACGAAGAAAGCTGACTTTATTTGGTTCAACGGGGAGATGGTCAAGTGGGAAGACGCCAAAGTCAGCGTCATGTCTCACGCGCTGCACTATGGCACTTCTGTGTTTGAGGGCGTGCGCTGCTACGACTCGCACAAAGGTCCGGTGGTGTTCCGTCACCGTGAACACATGCAGCGTCTGCACGACTCGGCGAAGATTTATCGTTTCCCGCTGAAATACAGCGTAGAAGAGCTGATGGAAGCGACGCGTAAAGTGCTGCGCGACAATAACCTGAAAAGCGCCTACATTCGTCCGCTGGCCTTTGTCGGCGATGTCGGTTTGGGCGTGAACCCACCGGACGGCTATACCACCGACGTCATCATCGCCGCCTTCCCGTGGGGCGCATATCTGGGTGCAGAAGCGCTGGAAAACGGCATCAACGCGATGGTTTCTTCATGGAACCGCGTGGCGCCAAACACCCTGCCGACCGCCGCGAAAGCGGGCGGCAACTATCTCTCCTCTCTGCTGGTGGGCAGCGAAGCGCGTCGTCACGGCTATCAGGAAGGCATCGCGCTGGACACCAACGGCTATATCTCTGAAGGCGCAGGCGAAAACCTGTTCGAAGTAAAAGACGGCATTCTGTTTACCCCGCCGTTTACCTCTTCCGCACTGCCGGGCATTACCCGCGACGCCATCATCAAGCTGGCGCAGGATATGGGCATTGAAGTACGCGAGCAGGTGCTGTCGCGTGAATCGCTCTATCTGGCTGACGAAATCTTCATGTCCGGCACCGCCGCAGAAATCACGCCGGTACGTAGCGTTGACGGCATTCAGGTCGGCGAAGGCAAACGCGGCCCGGTAACCGAAAAAATCCAGAAAGCTTTCTTCGGCCTGTTCACTGGCGAAACCGAAGATAAATATGGCTGGCTGGATCAGGTTAACCCATAACAAGAGAGTCGCGCGGGCGCCGTTGTGCCCGCGTCATTTACAGACTGGAGTAAACAGAGCATGCCTAAGTACCGTTCCGCCACCACCACACATGGCCGCAACATGGCGGGTGCCCGTGCCCTGTGGCGCGCCACAGGAATGACCGACGCCGATTTCGGCAAACCGATTATCGCCGTGGTCAACTCATTCACCCAATTTGTGCCGGGCCACGTTCACCTGCGCGATCTCGGCAAGCTGGTCGCCGAGCAGATCGAAGCGGCGGGCGGCGTAGCGAAAGAGTTCAACACCATTGCGGTGGATGACGGTATCGCCATGGGCCATGGCGGCATGCTCTATTCGCTGCCGTCGCGCGAGCTGATCGCCGATTCGGTGGAATATATGGTTAACGCGCACTGCGCCGATGCTATGGTCTGCATCTCCAACTGCGACAAAATCACACCGGGAATGCTGATGGCGTCGCTGCGCCTCAATATTCCGGTGATCTTCGTTTCCGGCGGGCCGATGGAAGCGGGGAAAACCAAGCTCTCCGATAAGATCATCAAGCTTGACCTGGTCGACGCGATGATTCAGGGTGCCAACCCGAACGTGAGCGATGCTGACAGCGAGCAGATCGAACGCTCCGCCTGTCCGACCTGCGGCTCCTGTTCCGGCATGTTCACCGCCAACTCTATGAACTGCCTGACCGAAGCACTGGGCCTGTCGCAGCCGGGCAACGGCTCGCTGCTGGCGACCCACGCCGACCGCAAAGCGCTGTTTATCAATGCGGGCAAGCGCATCGTGAGCCTGACCAAACGCTATTACGAGCAGGATGACGAGAACATGCTGCCGCGTAACATCGCCACCAAAGCGGCCTTTGAGAACGCCATGACGCTGGATATCGCCATGGGCGGCTCCACCAACACCGTGCTGCACCTGCTGGCCGCCGCGCAAGAGGGCGAAATCGACTTCAATATCTCTGATATCGACCGCCTGTCGCGCAAGGTGCCTCAGCTCTGCAAAGTAGCGCCGAGCACCCCGAAATATCATATGGAAGACGTGCACCGCGCAGGCGGCGTTATCGGCATTCTCGGCGAGCTGGATCGCGCCGGACTGATCGATACCAGCGTCCGTAATATCCTGCAGCAGACGATGCGTGAGACGCTGGATCAGTACGACATCATGCTGACCAAAGACCAGGCAGTGAAGGATATGTTCCGCGCTGGTCCTGCGGGCATCCGCACCACCCAGGCTTTTTCGCAGGATTGCCGCTGGGATACGCTGGACGACGACCGCGCCGAGGGATGTATCCGCACCCGTGAGCACGCCTACTCGCAGGATGGCGGTCTGGCGGTGCTCTACGGCAACCTCGCCGAAGATGGCTGTATTGTTAAAACGGCCGGCGTAGATAAAGAGATCCTGACCTTTAAAGGCCCGGCGAAAGTCTACGAAAGCCAGGATGACGCGGTCGAGGCGATCCTCGGCGGCAAAGTGGTGGCGGGCGACGTGGTCGTTATCCGTTACGAAGGGCCGAAAGGCGGACCGGGCATGCAGGAGATGCTCTATCCGACCACCTATCTGAAATCGATGGGCCTCGGCAAAAGCTGCGCGCTGATCACCGACGGCCGCTTCTCCGGCGGCACCTCCGGTCTGTCGATCGGCCACGCCTCGCCGGAAGCGGCCAACGGCGGCACCATCGCGCTGGTGAAAGATGGTGACATCATCGAGATCGATATCCCGAACCGCGGCATCAAGCTGGCGGTGCCGGACAACGAACTGCATGCGCGTCGCGAAGAGGAAGAGGCGCGCGGTGACGCGGCCTACACGCCGCACGACCGCGTGCGTCAGGTCTCTTTCGCGCTGCGCGCCTACGCATCGCTCGCCACCAGCGCCGACAAAGGCGCGGTGCGCGACAAGAGCAAGCTGGGAGGCTAACCGATGGCTGAGGCTCAACCGCTACCTGCGTCGCCCTGCGGAGCAGAATATCTGCGCGCCGTGCTGCGCTCGCCCGTGTATGAAGTCGCACAGGTGACGCCGCTGCAAAAAATGGAAAAAATTTCATCGCGTCTCGGCAACACCATCCTGGTGAAGCGCGAGGATCGGCAGCCGGTGCACAGCTTCAAGCTGCGCGGCGCCTACGCGATGATCGCCGGACTAGACGAAGAGCAGAAAGCGCGCGGCGTGGTAACGGCGTCGGCCGGCAACCACGCGCAGGGCGTGGCGCTCTCCGCCAGCCGGCTCGGCATCAAATCGCTGATTGTGATGCCGGTGACCACGGCGGACATCAAGGTAGATGCGGTGCGCGCATTTGGCGGTGAGGCTTATCTCCACGGCGCTAACTTCGACGAGGCGAAAGCCAAAGCGATTGAGCTGGCGGAACAGCAGGGCTACACCTTCGTGCCGCCGTTTGATCATCCCGCGGTGATCGCCGGTCAGGGCACGCTGGCGATGGAGCTGCTGCAGCAGGACGCGCATCTCGATCGCGTCTTCGTGCCAGTCGGCGGCGGCGGCCTCGCGGCGGGCGTGGCGGTGCTGATCAAACAGCTGATGCCGCAAATCAAGGTGATCGCGGTGGAGTCGGAAGACTCCGCCTGCCTGAAGGCGGCGCTCGACGCGGGCGAGCCGGTGGATCTGCCGCGCGTAGGGCTGTTTGCCGAAGGCGTGGCGGTGAAGCGCATCGGCAGCGAAACCTTCCGCCTGTGCCAGGAGTATCTCGACGACATCATTACCGTCGACAGCGACGCCATCTGCGCGGCGATGAAAGATCTGTTTGAAGATGTGCGCGCCATAGCGGAGCCGTCAGGCGCGCTGGCGCTGGCGGGCATGAAGAAATATATCCAGCAGCACGACATCAAAGGCGAGCGGCTGGCGCATATTCTTTCCGGCGCCAACGTCAACTTCCACGGCCTGCGCTACGTCTCTGAGCGCTGCGAACTGGGCGAGCAGCGCGAAGCGTTGCTGGCGGTGACCATTCCGGAGCAGCAGGGCAGCTTCCTGAAGTTCTGCCAGACGCTGGGTGGACGCGCGGTGACCGAATTCAACTATCGCTACGCCGATGCGGATAACGCCTGCATTTTCGTCGGCGTGCGCCTGACGCGCGGGCTGGAGGAGCGCGGCGAGATTATCAGCCAGCTTACGCAGGGCGGCTATCAGGTGGTGGATCTCTCCGACGACGAGATGGCGAAGCTGCACGTGCGCTATATGGTCGGCGGACGCCCGTCGAAGCCGCTGCGCGAGCGCCTGTTCAGCTTCGAATTCCCCGAAGCGCCAGGGGCGCTGCTGAAGTTTCTGCAAACGCTCGGCACCCACTGGAACATTTCACTGTTCCACTACCGCAGCCACGGCACCGATTATGGCCGCGTGCTGGCGGCTTTTGAAATCGGCGACAATGAGCCGCGCTTTGAGTCGCATCTCACCGAACTGGGTTACGACTTCCACGATGAAGCCAACAACCCGGCGTTCCGCTTCTTCCTCGCCGGGCAGTAGCTACAGCAGGTGCCAGAAGGCGTGAATCAGCGGCTCCCCGAGCCGCTTTTTTTGTACGCAGACGCCCAGCTCCAGCGGCGCCACCGACTCCACGTTCGCCAGCGTCAGCACGCGATTGCGCACCGGCTCCGGGCTGTTCTCCAGCACCACGTCCGGCAAAAGCGCGATGCCGCAGCCGAGCGCCACCATCGATACAATCGCCTCATGGCCGGAAACCGTGGCGTAAATCTGCGGATTGGGGATACGACGACGTCGAAACCAGAGATCGATGCCGCGCCGCGCCGGGCCCTGATCGGGCAGGATAAACGGAATCTGCGCCCAGTCGGGCGACGGCTGCGTCGCCTGGCTGCGCACCGGACAGGGCAGCGCCGGCGCGATCAGCACCAGCGGAATGAGTCCCAGCGGCGTAAAGTCGATGCTGGCAGGCAGCGACTCGGGGCGCCCGGCGATGGCCAGATCCGCCTCGCCGGACTGTACCATCTCAATGGCGTCGGCGGCATCGCCGGTGGTCAGCTTGATCTCTACCTGCGGATGCTCGGCGCGGAAGCGATCCAGAATCGGCGGCAAATGACTATAGGCGGCGGTCACCGAGCAGAACAGGCGTAGCTCGCCGCTCAGCGACGGACCGTTAAGATCCATCACGTGGCGCAGCTGCTGATACTGCAGCAGCGTCTGCTGCGCGAACTGGCGCAGGCGTTCGCCCGCCTCCGTCAGGGCAACGGTGCGGTTATCACGCAGAAACAGCGCGTGCCCCACATCCTCTTCAAGGCGCTGGATCTGGCGCGAGAGCGTTGAGGGGCTGACATGCATGGCGCGCGCGGTGCGGCCGAAGTGGCAGCTTTCAGCCAGATGAAGAAACAGCTTCAGATCTCGTAAATCCATACGCCTTAACCTCGAAAGTAGTGTTGCAAATATTGCAATGTAACCTTGCTAATATATCAATTTAAGCAACGGATTTCCTGTCATATGATGGGGTCATTCGCGGCGCTGCTTGTTACGCCGTTACAGGACAAAAACAAACACAACATCTGACCGGAGTGCCCCATGGCTAACTACTTCAACACACTGAATCTGCGCAACCAGTTAGCGCAGTTAGGCAAATGTCGCTTTATGGCGCGCGATGAATTCGCCGACGGCGCCAGCTTCCTGAAAGGGAAGAAAGTGGTCATCGTGGGCTGTGGCGCGCAGGGCCTTAACCAGGGCCTGAACATGCGTGATTCCGGTCTGGATGTCTCCTATGCGCTGCGCGCCGAAGCGATCGCCGAGAAGCGCGCCTCCTGGCGCAAGGCTACCGAAAACGGCTTCAAAGTCGGCACCTATGAAGAGCTGATTCCGCAGGCCGACCTGGTGGTTAACCTGACGCCGGACAAACAGCACTCTGCGGTGGTGCAGGCGGTACAGCCGCTGATGAAAGACGGCGCGGCGCTCGGCTACTCGCACGGCTTCAATATCGTTGAAGTGGGCGAAACCATCCGTAAAGACATCACCGTGGTAATGGTGGCGCCGAAATGCCCGGGCACCGAAGTGCGCGAAGAGTACAAGCGCGGTTTCGGCGTGCCAACGCTGATCGCGGTGCATCCGGAAAACGATCCGAAAGGCGAAGGCATGGCGATCGCCAAAGCCTGGGCCGCGGCCACCGGCGGCGACCGCGCAGGCGTGCTGGAATCCTCTTTCGTTGCGGAAGTGAAGTCCGACCTGATGGGCGAGCAGACCATTCTGTGCGGCATGCTGCAGGCGGGCTCACTGCTCTGCTTCGACAAGCTGGTGGCGGAAGGTCATGATGCGGCCTACACCGAAAAACTGATCCAGTTCGGCTGGGAAACCATCACCGAATCCCTGAAGTTCGGCGGCATCACCCTGATGATGGATCGCCTCTCTAACCCGGCGAAACTGCGTGCTTATGCGCTGTCAGAGCAGCTGAAAGCGATCATGGCGCCGCTGTTCCAGAAGCACATGGACGATATCATCTCCGGCGAATTCTCATCCGGCATGATGGCTGACTGGGCCAACGACGATAAAAACCTGCTGACCTGGCGCGAAGAGACCGGCAAAACCGCGTTTGAGACCGCGCCGCAGTTTGACGGCAAAATCGACGAGCAGGAGTACTACGACAAAGGCGTTCTGATGGTGGCGATGGTGAAAGCGGGCGTTGAGCTGGCGTTCGAAACCATGGTCGACGCGGGTATTATCGAAGAGTCCGCCTATTATGAATCGCTGCACGAGCTGCCGCTGATCGCCAATACCATCGCGCGTAAGCGTCTGTATGAAATGAACGTGGTCATCTCCGACACTGCAGAGTACGGCAACTATCTTTTCTCCTTCGCCGCGGTGCCGCTGCTGAAAGAGTTTATGACCACGCTGCAGCCGGGCGACCTGGGTAAAGCGATCGAAGGCACGCAGGTAGATAACGCGCAGCTGCGCGACGTCAACGAAGCGATTCGCCAGCATCCGATCGAAGCGGTTGGCCGTAAACTGCGCGGCTATATGACCGATATGAAGCGTATCGCCGTCGCCAGCTAAGCCAGGCGCGCCACTTTATTCAGCACTAAAAAACCCCGGCCTGCCGGGGTTTTTCACATCAGGCATTTACCCCCTTCATGCCTTCCTCGGTATAGCGCGCGCCCTGTACCTGAACGCGCTGGTGAAGCGTGTTGAGCAGCGCCACGTCCGCTTCTTCCAGCGCTATCTCTGCCGCCTGCGCATTTTCCACCAGGTAGCCGATCTGTTTGGTGCCGGGAATCGGCACCAGCTTAGCGTACTGCGCCAGCAGCCAGGCGAGCGCTATCTGGCCTGACGTGCAGCGGTACTTCTCCGCCAGCGGCCGCACTGCGTTCAGCAGCGCGGCATTATGATCGAGGCTCTCCTGCTGAAAGCGCCCGTTGTTTTTACGGAAGTCGCCTTCGGCGAAGTCGCTGTTGCGGAGGTATTTGCCGGTCAGAAAACCGCGCCCCAGCGGCGAGTAGGCGACAAGCCCGATATCCAGCGCCTTAACCGTCGGCAGGATCGCCTCCTCGATGTCGCGCGTCCACAGCGAATATTCCGTCTGCAGGGCGGCGACGGGATGAACGGCGTGCGCGCGGCGCAGGGTTGCGGCAGAGACTTCGCACAGCCCGATATGGTTTATCTTTCCCTCTTTCACCAGGCGGCTCAGGCACGCCATGCTCTCTTCAATCGGCGTCGCCTGGCTGACGCGATGAAGGTAGAAAAGGTCGATGCGCTCGACGCCAAGCCGCTTAAGGGAGTCGTGGCAGCAGCGGGTAATATAGTCCGGCCGGTTGTTGATAGTGCGGCTGTAAGCTTCGTCGGCCGCGCGCTCGATGCCGCACTTGGTCGCGACTTTCATTTTGCCGCGTGTGGCGTTATCCAGCCCGGCCAGAAACTGTCCGATAAGCGTTTCATTGTGACCGCGGCCGTACTGATCCGCCGTATCGATAAAGGTCTGGTCCAGCTCGATGAGTTTGTGTAAAACACGCAGCGACTGCGCATCATCCGCCGCGCCGTAGAATTCGCTGAGGCCCATCGCGCCATAGCCGATGGCGCTGACCTCGAAGTTTTTTGCTAAGTAACGGGTTTTCATCATGCCTCCTGTTGTCCGGGTCTGATTCTTTCACCGGGCGGGGCAGCAGGGAATTGCCGTTTTTGTGATGCTGAAAAGGTATTAAGGCGCGCTGTCGCTTAGCTTCTCCAGCGCCTGCAGGAGCGCCGGACGCGCGTCGTCACGGCGCGTGGCGGCGTAAACGTCGATATGCAGCTGCTGCGCCTGGTCGTCGCGCAGCGGCCGGTAGCATAATCCTTCCTGATTAAAGGCGCACTTTGACTGCGGCAGCAGAGCGAATCCTTTGCCGCGGGCGATATGCGCCAGCATCGTCAGCGAGTCGTCGGGCTCGTTGATCTTTTTCAGCGGCGTCTTCAGCTTTGCGAAAACCTGTTCGCACTTATCAAAGAAGGCGGGATTGGCGCGCCTGGCGAACCAGAACAGCGGCAGATTGCTGACCGCGTCGAGCGAAACCTGCGGCTGTCGGCTGGCGGGATGCGAGGCTGGCAGCGCGATAAGCAGCGGCTCACGGCAGATCCAGCGATAGCGGACGTTATCGTGCTCGCCAGCGCCTTTCTCTCCGGTCAGCACCAGATCGAGCCGGTTCTGCGCCAGACACTGCAGCAGCCGGGCAGAGGTCAGATCGGGCGAGTCGATTTCGTCGCCGGCATCCAGCTGCGCCAGCCGCGCGGCGACAGGCGGTATGCGCGTAAAGTCCAGCGTGCGTGTCAGTCCGATGCGCAGACGATGCGGGCGGGAAAGAGAACCGGCGCTGAGGGCGTCAAGATCGGCAAGAATTCGCTCCGCTCTGGGGACCAGCGCACGCCCGCCCTCGGTCAGGCTCACCGCGTGCGTGCTGCGGCTAAAGAGCGGCTGGTGGAGCAGCGCTTCGAGGCTCTGGATGTGACGCGTCAGGGGAGGTTGAGTCATGTTGAGACGCTCGGCGGCACGCCGGAAATTGAGCTCGTATGCGACGGCAAGAAAGCACTGAAGTTGTTTAACGCTGGGAAGGTTATTGCTGATCAGGTGCGCTGCCGTTGCCATCATTCTTTTCCTGCATACCGAAACAGCAGGAACTATACCATGACAAAAAAACCCGGCCTTAGCCGGGTTTCCTGATTTCGCTTACACCGCTTCGTATAGCGTCTGATGGCGCGTCTCTTTACAGGCGATGAGCGCAATCAGCGTCAGCGCCGCCATGGATGCCAGGTAGTAGCCTACCGCCTGCAAGCCGTAGTGGGCGTTCAGCCAGGTGGCGATATAGGGCGCAACCGAGGCGCCGAGAATCGACGACAGGTTGTAGGAGAAAGAGGCGCCGGTATAGCGCACTTCGGTCGGGAAGAGCTCCGGCAGCAGCGCGCCCATCGGACCGAAGGTCAGCCCCATGACGCTCAGGCCGAGCAGCAGAAAGGCCATTACCAGCGCCTGCGAACCGGAACCGAGCATTGCCGGGAACAAAAAGGCGAAAGCGATAATCATCAGAGTAATGGTGATCATGGTCTTACGGCGGCCAAAGCGATCCGCCAGCAGACCGGCGATCGGCACCATGACGCCGAAGCCGATCACTGCCATCATCAGCATCCACAGAAAGCTGTTGCGCGAGAAGCCGAGGCCCGCAGGCGCCGGCGCGGTGCCGTAGCTCATCGAGTAGACCGTCATAATGTAGAACAGCGTATAGGTTGCCAGCATGATAAAGGTGCCGAGGATGGTCGCGGTGAGATGCTTGCTCAACAGCGCAGCAATGGGCACCCGCACCTGCTTCTTCTCTTTCTGCACTTTGGCGAACACCGGGCTTTCGTGCAGCGACACGCGCACATAGAGGCCGATAATCACCAGCACCGCCGAGAGAATAAAGGGCACGCGCCAGCCCCACTGCATAAACTGCTCGTCGGTCAGCAGCCAGGAGAGCAGCAGAAAGGTGCCGTTGGCGAAGAAGAAGCCGATCGGCGCGCCGAGCTGCGGAAAAGAGCCGTAGAGCGCGCGCTTTTTCGCCGGCGCATTTTCCGTCGCCAGCAGCGCCGCGCCGCCCCATTCGCCGCCGAGACCGAGCCCCTGGCCAAAGCGCGCCAGCGCCAGCAGCAGCGGCGCCGCAACGCCAATCGACTGATAGCCCGGCAGCAGGCCGATAATTACGGTAGAAACGCCCATCGTCAGCAGCGAGGCCACCAGCGTCGCCTTACGGCCCACGCGGTCGCCGAAGTGGCCGAAAAGGGCGGAGCCGATCGGGCGCGCCACGAAGGCGATAGCGAAGGTCGCCAGCGACTGCAGCGTCGCCACGGTATTGTCGCCCTGCGGGAAGAAAATATGTGGAAAGACAATCACCGCCGCCGTGGCGTAGATATAGAAATCGAAGAATTCGATGGCGGTGCCGACCAGCGAGGCCACCACGACCTTGCCGCGCGAATTGACCGGCGTTTCGTCTTGTGACTTTTTCAGGGGTTCTGTGATGGAGGCTTGCATAACTGTTTCTTAATTGTAAATAGAGACCAGGAATATTACGCACCTGGCATGCCGCATTCAACGCTGATAACCCGCGCCAGAACGGGCTTTTTTGGCGAAAAAGTGAATAATTTGTGTCGTACTGGAATGCGCGGATTAAGGCAGGGAGAAGCCCGCCTTTTGCAGCGAGAATCTCTATAAAAGGGGGAAATAAAAGTGACCCTTCAGCTATTCATCCTGCTGGATGGTTAAAAAAATAGCCGAAGGGGGAAATTTTTCGCTGCCGTTAACGTTTTCTTACACCTGATGGCGCGAGGCGCGGCGCGAATCCGGCATCTGCGGATCGTCCTTATACTTCGCGGTGGCGATCCAGGCGGCGCAGAAGAGCGTCAAACGGGCGAAGAAGTAGAAGAACGCCATCAGCCCAAGCACAGAGCCGAAGGCTGCGCCGGAAGGCGAGGTGGCCAGCTTCGGCAGCGTCAGCGTCATCACGAACTTGATGATCTCAAAGCCGATAGCCGCCAGCAGCGTGCCGCGAAACAGCGCTTTCTTGCGCGGCTTGTGGCGCGGCAGGATCCAGAAAATCCACAGGAACAGCAGATAGTTGGCCATAATCGAAATCGACAGCGCGATGGCGGTCATTACCGGGCGCAGCCACTCGATATCCGCCAGCCCCAGCGCGTTGACAATCGCCGCCTGCGCTGCGCCAGCGATAGAGGTCAGCGAAAGGGTAATCACCAGCGCCAGCATCAGGCCGATCAGTGAAATCAGGTCGCGCAGATACTTTTTCCAGAACTTCTCCTGATCGTCCGGCTTGCGTTCCCAGACGTCGCGCGACTGGGCGCGCACCGCTTCGCGCAAATTGCCCATCCAGTTGATGCCGGAGTAGAGCGCCAGCAGCAAACCGGTGATGCCCACCGTGGCGCGCTGCTGGATAGCGGTGTTCACCGTATTTTTCAGCGTGGTGGCGAGCGTGGGATCGCTGATGCTGTTAACGATCTTATTGATCAGATCCGACAGCAGATCCTGGTTCGATGCCAGCACGAACCCCACGGCAGCGAAAGAGACCATCAGGATCGGAATCAGCGACAAAAACGAGAAGTAGGTAATAGCCGCCCCAAACTGGCTTCCCAGACGATCGTTAAAGCGCTCCAGCGCGCGAATAAAGTGCGCCACCGCCGGAATCGCCTGAAACCAGGCGGCGAAGCGCGATACGCGACGAATCGATCCATCGACGGTTTTATTGCCGGTCTGAATATCGATCAGCGGTTTAGGTTGCTCGGAACTGGTCGGGTTTTCCTGTTTGTCCGTCATAGACAGTTATCATCCTGCTTTACTTGAAAAGGCAATTATAGCCGCTCAGGTGACATACTCCTGCAACACCTGACTCAGCCACTCCATAAACACGCGCACGCGCCGCGCCACATTGCGCCGATGAGGGTAGAGCAGAGAGATCGGCATCGGCTTCGCCGGGAAGGCGTGCAGCACTTCCACCAGCTGTCCAGACTCCAGCAGCGGGTAGATGCCCATCGCCGGCACCTGAATAATGCCCAGCCCCGCCAGGCAGGCGGCGCGATAGGTTTCCGTGCTGTTGACCGTCACGACGCCGCCGGTCTGCACGTAGTGGCACTGCCTGCCGTCAAAATACTCAAAGCCGGGCGAGGGCTGGCCGAGCTGCTGCGTGTAGTGCACCATGGCGTGCGACGAGAGCTCCTCCAGCCGCGTCGGCATGCCGAAGCGGGAAAGGTAGCCAGGGCTGGCGCAGTTAATCAAGGTATAGGTGCCGATTTTTCGCGCAATCAGGCCGGAATCCTTTAGCTCGCCGACGCGAATTACGCAGTCAAAGCCTTCGCGGATCACATCCACCATGCGGTCGCTGCTGCTGAGTTCGATTTCCACGCCGGGGTAGTGCTGCAAAAACTCCGGCAGACGCGGCAGGATAAAGCCGGTCGCCATCGCCACTGACATATCGACGCGCAGCTTGCCGCTCAGCGTAGCGGGATCGTGCTGAAACAGGCTGTCCATATCGTCGATCATCGACAGCAGATCCAGACAGCGATCGTAGTAGACCAGCCCATCCTGGGTAAGCTGCACGCGGCGCGTGGTGCGATGCAGCAGCCGCGTGCCCATCTGATTTTCCAGCGCCTGCAGCTGGCGCGACACGCTGCCTTTCGGCAGGCCCAGGCTCTCCGCCGCACGGGTAAAACTGCCCATTTCCGCTACCCGCACAAAAACCTGCATTGCGTGAATTTTGTCCATATTGTTCACCGATTGTTGTTGTAAACGAAACAGTGCTGCGTATTTCCAGGCATTTATAGATCAATTACCGGGGAATATCCTGATTTGGTGTTCAATTTTGCAACAGGATCGAAACATGAGTAATAAAATTGCACTGATTACGGGCGCCAACCGTGGTTTAGGCAAAAATGCGGCGCTAAAACTGGCCGAAAAGGGCGTTGATATCCTTTTTACTTACCGCAGCCATTATGAAGAGGCGCAGGCGGTGGTAAAAGCCATCGAAGCGCTGGGCGGCCGCGCGGCCGCGCTGCGGCTGGATGTCGGCGACAGCAGCCGGTTCAGCGACTTTGCCGCACAGGTCAAACAGACGCTGGAAACGGCATGGCAGCGCGAGCGCTTTGATTATTTAATCAACAACGCCGGACATGGTCACTATAAGCCATTTAGCGAGACCACAGAGGAGGAGTTCGACGCGCTGGTTAACGTTCACTTCAAAGGTCCCTATTTCCTGACGCAGAAACTGCTGCCGCTGATCAACGACGGCGGGCGCATTTTAAATATCTCCAGCGGCCTGACGCGCATGACCTATCCCGGCTCGGCGACTTACGCCTCCGTCAAAGGCGCGATGGAGGTGCTGACGCGGTATCAGGCAAAAGAGCTGGGGGAACGCCGCATTCGCGTCAATATCCTGGCACCGGGCGCCATCGAGACCGACTTCGGCGGCGGGCGCGTGCGCGATAACAAAGAGATCAACGACACTATCGCGGCGCTTACCGCGCTGGGGCGCGTCGGACAGCCGGACGATATCGGCGACGCCATCTGCGCAATCCTCAGCGAGGAAACCGGCTGGATCACGGCGCAGCGCATCGAGGCGTCGGGCGGCCAGGCGTTATAAGCAAATGTGTCTCTGCCGCGCTGGGCGAGCAGAGACGCCCTGAACATTGCGACGGGTTTATGTCACCTGCCCGGCAGCGTTATGGCGACAGCCTGATAGTGCCGTCAATCACCGTGACGGTCTTGCCGCCAATCCAGATCTGGTCGCCTTCATAGCGCACCGATACGCGCCCCTGGCGCCGGATCGCCGTGCCCTGACGGGTGCGGTAATCCCGCATCTGGCCCTGCGCGGCAAAGTAGCGCGCCAGGCAGGCGTTGGCGCTGCCGGTAATGGGGTCTTCCGTCAGGCTGCCGTTTTCCACCAGCAGGCCGCGCACTTCATACTGCTCGCTCTCGCCGTGCGGCAATGGGCCGAACGGCATCACCCCGGTCGCGCCCGCATGGGCGAGCAGGCGCTGCAGATCGCTGACGGCGGGCTGAATCGCCAGCACCGCTTCGGCGCTAATCATCGGGACCAGCAGCCAGCGGATGCCCATATCGACCACGGCGGGCGTGTGCGTGGTGTCGAACAGCTCGCAGCCGAGCGCATTGCCCATCAGGGCGTCGGTGAAGGGCGTGATAGTCGCATCCGGTGCGGCAAACGCCAGCGAACCCTCGGCGTCGATGCTGACCGTCACGTTGCCGACGCCGCACTCCTGCACCATCTTGCCGGGATTTTTCGTCGGCCAGCCCGCTTCCAGCAGCGCATGCGCCGTACCCAGCGTCGGATGCCCGGCAAACGGCAGCTCGCCTTCGACGGTAAAGATGCGCACGCGATAGTCAGCTTCAGGATGCTGCGGCGGCAGCACGAACGTGGTTTCAGATAAATTCGTCCAGCGGGCGATGGTCTGGAGCTGGGCGTCGCTCAGGCCCTGCGCATCCATAATCACCGCCAGCGGATTGCCGTTAAACGCTGACGAGGTAAAGACATCTACTTGCTTAAAGGCGACGTTCATTATTGCTCCTTTCTCAACAGGGCATTTCCACGCCCGACATTTGCGTTTATGGCCTGACAGGGTTATCAATATGTTAACAATTCCTGCAGGAGACCGTTATGCTGAAAATTCTTGGGCGCGACTCGTCAATCAACGTGCGTAAAGTGCTCTGGCTCTGCGACGAACTGGATCTCGACTTTGAACGCGAAGAGTGGGGCACCGAGCCGGATTCGCTGCGCAAGCCGGAATTCCTTGCCCTCAATCCTAACGCCTTAATCCCGGTATTAATCGACGACGACTTTGTGCTGTGGGAGTCGAACGCCATCCTGCGCTATCTGGCCAACGCCTATGAAGGCGACTGGCTCTATCCGCAAAACCCGCGCGCCCGCGCGCCGGTCGATCAGTGGATGGACTGGCAATCCACCGAACTCAACACCTCCTGGCGCTACGCTTTTATGTCGCTGGTGCGCAACTCGCCGGCGCATCAGGATCCGCGTCTGCTGGCGGCGGCCTGCAAAGGCTGGGCGCACACCATGCGCATCCTCAACCAGCAGCTGGAGAAAACCGGACGCTATGTGGCGGGCCGCAACTTTACCCTGGCGGATATCGGCGTCGGGCTGGCGGTCAACCGCTGGTATGAAACCCCGCTGGATCATCCCAGCCTGCCAGCGGTGCGTAACTACTACGAACGCCTGACCGAGCGTCATCCCTACACGGTCTGGGGCCGCAACGGCAAACCCTGATCGAGCCCGGGCGCCAGACCCGCGAGCTCGCAGGCGATCGCGCCGGTGCGCTTCAGCGCCCAGCTATAGCGATCGTCGAAGGGATAGCAGCAGGAGAGACGCAGCGCGTGATTGTAGCGTTCGCTCAGCGAATAGAGCGCGCCCGGCGTCACGCAGATCTGCTCTTGCAGCAACCGATGGAACATCGCCACCGTATCCACCTGTTCCGGCAGTTCGACCCAAAAAACAAATCCGCCTCGCGGCAGCGTGGCGCGCGTCCCCTGCGGAAAATAGCGGGCGATCAGGCCGCGCGCCTCATCCATATTGGCGGCGTAGCGGCGGCGCAGCGTGCGCAGATGATGATCGTAGCCGCCGTTGGCGAGGAATTCCGCCAGCGTCTCCGACAGCAGCCGGGATTCAGCCATAGAGGAGACCGCCTTCAGGCGCGCAATCGCCTCATGGAAGCGGCCGGCGGCGATCCAGCCGATGCGAAAGTCAGGCGCTACCGTCTTGGTAAAGCTGGTGCAGTAAATCACCCAGCCCTCTGAATCGTATGACTTAACGGTAGGCGAGAGCGGCCAGTCGAACTGCAGCTCGTCATAGAGACCATCTTCCAGCAGCGGAACGTTGTAAGTATTTACTAACTTTGCCAGGCGCTGCTTGTTCTGGCGCGACATGCAGCAGCCCAGCGGATTCTGCGCGCTCGGCATGGCGATCAGCGCCTGGATGCGCTTCTCCTGCAGCAGCATCTCCAGCGCGTCGAGCGAAAGGCCGTGCTGCGGATCGGTCGGAATCTCCAGCGCCTTCAGCCCCAGCGACGCCAGCAGCGGAAAGAGGAAAAAGTAGGTCGGCGACTCCAGCCCCACGCAGTCTCCGGGCTGCGTCACCGCGCGCAGCGCCAGCTGCAGCGCCTCCATACAGCCGTGGGTCAGGGTAATCGCGTCGCTGGTCAGCGACATGCCCGCATGCAGCGCGCGGCGCGCAATCTCCTCCCGTAAGCGCTCACTACCAGGCGGAAGCGCATAGCGGCCGATTAAATCGGGATTACGTCGCAGCAGCGAGGCGGTAATGCGCGCGAGGCGTGCCGACGGATAGAGCTCGCCATCCTGCGGGCAGGCCAGCGAAATATTGACGTAGTCGGGATGGTTCTGCGCCGCGAACACCTGCTCGATGAGATCGAGCTTTTCGCTGCTCGGATCTTTGATGCGGGCGCGATGCGGAACCGGCTGCGTCAGGGCGGGCAGCACGCTGCGCACATAGTAGCCTGACTGCGGACGCGCCTCGATAAGGCCGCGATCCTCCAGCAATTGCCAGGCGTTCAGGACGGTATTGATGCTGACCTGATGGGTCTGCGCCACGCGGCGAATAGCAGGCAGGCGCTTGCCGGGCTTTAGCGTGCCCTGATGGATCGCCTCGGCGAAGCTATCGGCAAGCTGGTAATAGAGCGGCTGATCGGCTGAAGGAGAAAGGGACACAAAAGCCTCCGCAAGTCATAGGTACAATAGTTAAAAATGGCAACTGTAACCATGACAATAGTTATTTTGTGTCTCTGTTACCAATCCTTTCCGCGCTCTAGCATAGGGTTCTGTTTAATAAACGAGAACGCCGCCATGCTCGATCCCGCTTTTTTTAGCTATGTCACCGTGATGTCCATCACGCCTGGCCCCAGCAACCTGCTGCTGGCGACCTCCGGTGTCAATTTCGGCCTGCGGCGCACGCTGCCTATGATCTCCGGCATACTGCTGGGCTGCCTGCTGCAAACCGCGCTGGCGGTGCTGGCGCTGGAGTGGCTGCTGAGCTGGATGAGTGCCGTCCGGCTGCCGCTGACGCTGGCGGGCTGCGCCTATCTGCTCTGGCTGTCGTGGAAGCTGTGGCGGGCAGGCGCGCCGACCCAGCGGGAAAAAGCGCGGCCGATGACCGTCGCCGGTGCCATCGCCTTTCAGGCGGTCAATCCCAAAGCCTGGCTGATGGCGACCAACGTGGCGCTGCTGTGGAGCGCACAGAGCGGGCTGCTGCCGGTGATGCTCGGCTTCGCGCTGGTCAACCTGCCCTGCGTTTTCATCTGGGCGGCGCTGGGCGATCGGCTGGGCCTGCATCTGCAGACGCCGTGGAAGCGTCGTCTCTTCAACGGCGTCATGGCGCTGTCGCTGGTCGCCACCACGTTATGGATGCTGGCGGGCGCCCTGCGTTAATCGGGCGCGCCAGCACCGGTTTCCGACGGCCATTTCCAGCCGCGCACTTCCGGCACATCTTCGCCATATTCCCGCACGTAGCGATGATGCTCGGCGATGCGCTCCTGCAAATCGTCCAGCAGTTCCGGATGGCGATCCGCCAGGCCTGGCACGCGCAGGATCGCCTCCTGCGCCAGGTGATAGCGGTCCAGCTCGTTTAGCACGGTCATATCGAACGGCGTGGTGGTCGTGCCCTCTTCGTTAAAGCCGCGCACGTGGAAATTATGATGGTTGCTGCGCTGATAGGTGAGACGATGCACCAGCGCCGGATAGCCGTGGAAGGCGAAGATCACCGGCTTGTCGAGCGTAAAGAGCGCGTCAAACGCCTCCTCGCTTTTGCCGTGCGGATGTTGCTCCTGCGTTTGCAGCGCCATCAAATCGACCACGTTCACCACGCGGATCCGCAGGTCGGGCAGATAGCCGCGCAGCAGATCCACCGCCGCCAGCGTCTCCAGCGTCGGCACGTCGCCGGCGCACGCCATCACCACGTCCGGCTCTTCGCCTTCCGGCGTGGTGCCCGCCCAGCGCCATTCGCCCATGCCCGCCTCGCAGTGTGCGATGGCGCTCTCCATATCCAGCCACTGCGCCGACGGCTGCTTGCCCGCCACAATAACGTTGATGCGGTCCCAGGTACGCAGGCAGTGATCGCCGACCCACAGCAGCGTATTGGCGTCCGGCGGCAGGTAGATGCGCACGATATCCGCTTTTTTATTGGCGACGTGATCCATAAAGCCAGGATCCTGATGGCTGTAGCCGTTGTGATCCTGGCGCCAGACGTGCGAAGAGAGCAGATAGTTCAGCGAAGAGACCGGCTTGCGCCAGCCGAGCTTGCGCGTCACCTTCAGCCACTTGGCGTGCTGATTGAACATCGAATCGACAATATGGATAAAGGCTTCGTAACAGTTGAACAGGCCGTGACGGCCAGTCAGCAGATAGCCCTCAAGCCAGCCCTGACACTGGTGTTCGCTGAGGATTTCCATCACGCGGCCATCGCGCGCCAGCTGCTCGTCGTAGGGCTTCACCGGCTCCATCCAGGTGCGGCTGGTGACGTCAAAGACCGGCGTCAGGCGGTTCGAGGCGGTTTCATCAGGGCCGAACAGGCGGAAGTTATGCTGGTTGCGCGCAAAAATCTCCGTCAGGTAGCGGCCAAACTGCTCGGTAGCCTGCGCCAGCTGCGAGCCAGGTTCTTTGACGTCAAAGGCGAATTCGCGGATATCGGGGGTGTTCAACTCGCGGCGCAGCAGACCGCCGTTGGCGTAGGGCGATGCGCCCATGCGTTTATCGCCCTGCGGCGCCAGCGCGCGCAGCTCCGGCTTCAATCGACCCTGTTCGTCGAACAGCTCTTCTGGCTGATAGCTGCGCAGCCACTGCTCCAGAATCTGGCGATGTCCCGCATCCTCGCGGCAGGCGGCGACCGGCACCTGATGGGCGCGCCAGAAATCTTCAACCTTTTTGCCATCAACCTCCTGCGGGCCGGTCCAGCCTTTGGGGCTGCGCATAATAATCATCGGCCAGCGCGGAACGCCTTCCTGCACCCCGCCCGCGCGCGCCGCCTGCTGGTAAGCGGCGATTTGATTAAAGGCGTGCTCCAGCGTATCCGCCATCAGCTGATGCATCTTCTCCGGCTCATGCCCACTGACGAACAGCGGCTCGTAGCCGTAGCCGCGGAACAGCTGCTGCAGATCGTCGTCGCTGGCGCGTCCCAGAATAGTAGGGTTAGCAATTTTGTAGCCGTTAAGGTGCAGAATCGGCAGCACGGCGCCGTCGCGCTGGGGATTGAGGAACTTAATGCCGTGCCAGCTCGACGCCAGCGGGCCGGTCTCCGCCTCGCCGTCGCCAATGACGCAGGGCACGATGAGATCCGGATTATCGAAGGCGGCGCCAAAGGCGTGCGACAGCGAATAGCCGAGTTCGCCGCCTTCGTTAATCGATCCCGGCGTTTCCGGCGCGGCGTGGCTCGGAATACCGCCGGGAAACGAAAACTGCTTAAACAGGCGCTGCATGCCTTCGGCATCCTGGCTGACGTGCGGATAAATTTCGCTGTAGCTGCCCTCCAGCCAGGTGTTGGCCACCATGCCGGGCCCGCCGTGGCCGGGGCCGCAGATATAGATCATATTCAGGTCGCGCTGGCGGATGATGCGGTTGAGATGCGCGTAGATAAAGTTGAGGCCGGGCGTAGTGCCCCAGTGCCCCAGCAGGCGAGGCTTGATATGTTCCGGCTGAAGCGGCTCGCGCAGCAGCGGGTTCGCCATCAGGTAAATCTGCCCGACGGAAAGGTAGTTGGCGGCGCGCCAGTAGCGGTCCAGCAGGCGTAATTCACTGGCAGCGGTCGATTGTGACATCGGGCATTCTCCTGGTTAGCGAAAGGTGGCGGGAAAAAAGCGTTCCATTAACCCTAATAGAGAATGCGCGACTCGACCAGGCGACGGGCTGGCAGGGAGGCCGTATTCACCACGTTGCCATCGGTTGACACCCCTGCTCAGGTATCGCGGCTAAAAACAAAAAAGCCCCGCATCAGCGGGGCTTTTATCAGCAAAACCGTATTACTTGCCGACAACGTGCGCGGTCTCGCGCGCTTCGTCGTTCGCGGCGTTCGGCGTCACCGGCGGCGCGTAGGCGAGTTTCAGCACGCGGCTGGTATCTGCCAGCACTTTCTCCGTCAGCGTCACGTCGCCGTTGAGCTTGCGGCCCCAGGTGGGCACCACCGCGCGAATGCGGTTCTGCCATTCCGTCGACGCCATCTGCTCCGGCCAGGCTTTCGCCATCAGCTCCAGCATAATCGGCGCGGCGGTCGACGCGCCGGGCGAGGCACCGAGCAGGGCGGAAATCGAGCCGTCTGCCGAGGTGACCACTTCGGTACCGAGACGCAGCACGCCGCCCTCTTTGGCCTCTTTCTTAATGATCTGTACGCGCTGGCCAGCGGTCACCAGACGCCAGTCGTCAGGATGCGCCTCCGGCACATAGGTGCGCAGCGCTTCCATGCGGTCGGCGTCGCTCTGCAGCACCTGATCGACCAGATATTTCACCAGATCGAAATTCTTCAGTCCGACGTTCATCATCGGCAGCAGGTTGCCGCCGTTCATCGAACCGAACATATCGAGCAGCGAACCCTGCTTAAGAAACTTGGTGGAGAAGGTGGCAAACGGGCCGAACAGCAGCACTCTTTTGCCGTCCAGCACGCGGGTGTCGATGTGCGGCACCGACATCGGCGGTGCGCCGACAGAGGCTTTGCCGTAGACCTTCGCCATATGCTGGCGCACCACGTCCGGGTTCTCGGTCACGAGGAAAGAGCCGCCGACCGGGAAACCGGCGTAGCCGTTAACTTCTGGAATGCCGCTCTTCTGCAGCAGCGGCAGCGCCGCGCCGCCCGCGCCGATAAAGACGCTTTTCGCCGTTAACACGCGGCTCTCGCCCGTGGCCAGCGAATGCAGCGTCACCTGCCAGCGGCCGTCGCTCAGGCGCTTCAGGTCGCGCACTTCCTGACGAAGGCGCAGGCGGAAGCCGGGATGCTTCTCCAGCGAAGCGATCAGCTGACGCGTCACTTCGCCAAAATTGACGTCTGTGCCCATCTCCGTCCAGGTCGCCGCGACTTTCTGGCGGCGATCGCGTCCTTTCATCACCAGCGGGATCCACTCGGCAATCTGCTGCGGATCTTCGGAGTAGGCCATGCCGCGGAACAGCGTGCTTTTCTGCAGCGCCTGATAGCGCTTACGCAGGAAAGCTACATTCTCTTCGCCCCAGACAAAACTCATGTGCGGCGTGCTGTTGATAAAGCGTTCGGGCGAGTGCAGGCGGCCCTTCTGAACCTGCCAGGCCAGAAACTGACGGGAAACCTGGAAGGATTCATTAATGGCTAACGCCTTGCTGATGTCGATGCTGCCATCCGCCTTTAACGGCGTATAGTTCAGCTCTGCCAGCGCGGCATGGCCGGTCCCGGCGTTATTCCAGCCGTTGGAGGACTCTTCCGCCACGCTCCCGAGACGCTCGACCATTTCAATGGTCCAGTCGGGCTCCAGATCCTGCAGCCAGGCGCCCAGCGTCGCGCTCATGACGCCTGCGCCAATCAGCAGCACATCAACATCTTTACGCTCGGACATCTGCGGTTTTTCCATGCCAACGGCGCTCGTTGCGAGCGTAAGGTTTACAGCTGTTTTGCTCATGAGGCGACATCTCCTCTCTCTGTTGACCTGATGCTCAACAGGTTCGCAGGCGAAATAGTCGCGCTTCTGGGGAGCGCGTTGCGCTATTTCTCAAAGGTTAAGACACAGGTTCGTTTAAGCGGGATGCAGGTTAACTGCACGTTATGCTTTGTCTGTTGAATATAACATTCTCGCCTCTGAATTAAACATTTGTTTATTTTTTAAATGCAGAAATGATTCAGCATAAGAATTAATCATCTCAGGCGGGCGGCCATAAGGGATTTTTTACCGAAAAATTAGCAGGTTAACCGAATATGATGTTGCGTAAATGCACGAAAGTAGTGCATCGCATGGAGGAGGGCAAAAAGTGGCTTACATTATAAGTTTTTGATTTTATTAGGTTAATGAAAAATGGCTTGATAAAGAATTTTTCACGACGAGGGGTATTTCAGCCGATTCTGTAAAAGTAATGTTACATTTTTGTGAGTGCGGCCAGCCCGCGCTCGGCCCATAGCCGCAGCGGCGGGCAGCGCATTACGAGCGAAACCAGCGGCGATAGATAAAACGGATCGCACAGAACTCCACCACGCCCAGCAGCAGAAACCAGACGCAGAAGATGAGGGTGTAAAGCTGGTTGATGTCCTGCAGGTGCAGCCGCTGAGTCAGGCTTCTGGCCATCGTCAGACCAAAATTGGGCGCAGGCAGCAGCAGCGCAGAGAGAAAGCCAAGCAGCAAGATGCCGCC
This sequence comes from Enterobacter sp. BRE11, assembly GCF_031844285.1. NCBI lineage: Bacteria > Pseudomonadati > Pseudomonadota > Gammaproteobacteria > Enterobacterales > Enterobacteriaceae > Enterobacter > Enterobacter sp. BRE11. The sequence goes on along the minus strand of NZ_JAUZUX010000007.1, from coordinate 201,767 downwards.
GGGGATAATCAGAGATTCAAAAGGATTTTTCATTAGCAGGTTCCGCATTAATCAGCGCGGCCATTTTCCGGCAATCTCCGCCAGGGTTCAATCCCCGAGGCGGCCACACGCCTGAAGGGCGCATTGCGCCTTGAGAAAAGGCTTAAGTACCATTAACTTAGCGGCAAAACATAGCGAACGATAAAAGTTATAGCCTTTGCTATACTTAAACCCATGATTTTATTGTCTTTTTATCAGGCATGATGCGTGATAGACTGCGCGCACTTTTACCAGACTGAACCGTTATTGCGGAAAAAAGCGGGCGTCTGAACGCTTTTTACCCTGACACTGGCCATTATGACTTTTATCGCAACTCTGATCCTTGCCTTCGGCATGTCGATGGATGCCTTTGCCGCAGCGCTGAGTAAAGGCGCGGCGCTGCATCGTCCCGGATTCAAAGAGGCGCTGCGCACCGGCCTGATTTTTGGCGCCATTGAAGCGCTGACGCCGCTGATCGGCTGGGCTGCCGGTCTTGCCGCCAGCCGCTATGTGATGGCCTGGGATCACTGGGTCGCCTTCTTCCTGCTCTCGTTTCTCGGCGGGCGCATGATGATGGAAGGTTTTCGCCAGACGGCGACGGCAGAGCCGTGTGAAGCGCCGCAGCGTCACGGCTTTATGGTGCTGGCAGCCACGGCGGTTGCCACCAGCCTTGATGCGCTGGCCGTCGGCGTAGGCCTGGCCTTTCTGCAGGTCAATATTATCGCCACCGCGCTGACCATTGGCATGGCAACCACCATCATGGCGACCACCGGCGTGCTGGTGGGACGTTTAGTCGGACCGGTGCTGGGCAAATGGGCAGAAGTGCTCGGCGGTGTGGTGTTGATTTCGATTGGCTGCACTATCCTCATCCAGCATCTCAACCTCTTCTCCTGAAGCCGCTACTCGCCAGTTAATCTGTTTTTTGTGATCTGGTTCAAAATTTATTGCCTGAAAAATGCACGGAAGCTATACTTTCGCTGCATTTCTTCAACAAATTTTGAATCAGGTAATCTATGAAACGCTTAGTGAAATATGTTTTCCGCGCTTACGTCGAAACCTTCAAATATGTCCCGCCAGGCGCGATGTACTGAGTTACCGTTGCACCGACATATCGACAATTGCGGTCTGAAGCGACCGCATATAATCCTCTCGCTTCAGACCACTCTGCGCCTTATCGGCGTAATGCGATCTGCGCTCTACCGACAGATCGGATGAGCGAAACTTCGTACGATTTTCATCTTATCTTTTGCTAATCTGCGCGCAATTTTTCTTATAACAATGAGGCAGTAATGCAGCTTTGCAGTTTTTATCTTCCTGATCAGGCAAGGAAAAGTTTTGGCATCGCCCTTAAAAACGGCGTAGTAGATGTCGGATTGCGCCTGGGCGCGCATTGCCCGGATTTAAAAACCTTTCTCCAGCGCTCTTCCATGGCCGACCTGGCTGCCTTCCGCGACATGCCCGCAGACTACTCTTTCTCCGCGCTGCAGTTCTTGCCGGTAATTGAAAACCCAGGCAAAGTCTTTTGCGTCGGCATGAACTACGCCGATAAACGCAAAGAGTTCTCTGAAACCCTGGACGCACCCACGCTGTTTATTCGCTTCGCCGACTCGCTGGCTGGCCATGAGCGGCCGCTACTGAAGCCAGCGACCACCAGCGAATTCGACTATGAAGGGGAGCTGGCGGTCATCATCGGCAAGCCGGCGCATCAGGTCAAAGCGGCCCAGGCGCTGGAATATGTGGCGGGCTACAGCTGCTTTATGGATGCCACCGTGCGCGACATGCAGTTTACCTGGTTCACTGCCGGGAAAAACTGGCCGCAGACCGGCGGCTTCGGGCCGTGGATGACGACGGCTGAAGTGGTTGGCGATCCGCAGGCGCTGGCGATAAAAACCTTTCTGAACGGACGCGAAGTGCAGAACGACACCACTGGCAGCATGGTGCATAAGGTGGCGAACATTATCGAATATATCTCCGCCTTCAGCCCGCTTTCGCCAGGCGACGTCATCTTTACCGGCTCGCCAGGCGGCGTTGGTAAAAAGCGCACGCCGCCGCTGTTTATGTTCAGCGGCGACGTGGTGGAAGTGGAGATCGAAAAGATTGGCCGCTTGCGCAACGTAATCGCCTAATCCCCACTGGCTGCGGTTGGTCCTAATCGCAGCCTGTTCTTTGATACCCCGCTCCAACTTTCTCCCGCCTCGCCTGCTGGTCACGATTTCGCCGCCTACACTGAAGTGACACAACCATATTCAGGAGCGGGTAATGAGGCGGAAGGAACAACCGACGCGCTGGAAAAGCGGCGCGCTGCTGGCCGGGCTAGGGCTGGGCGCAGCGGCAACCTGGTGGGGCGTTCAGCAGTGGCGGCGGTTAAAACAGACGCCGCCCGTTTCGCCGCGCAGCCATCACGCCGGGCTGGCCGGTTATTTTCAACAGGTTGGCGAGTGGCGCATGTTTACGCGCGTGACGCCCCACGACGCGCCCGGCCTGCCGCTGGTGCTGGTGCACGAGCTGGTGATGTCGGGACGCGCGATGGAGGAGCTGGCGCTGGCGCTCAGCAACAACTATCGCGTGCTGGTGCCTGATCTGCCCGGTTTCGGTGCCAGCGTCCTGCCCGCATCGGCGCCTGCGCTGTCGGTGGAAGAGCAGGCCGATGCGCTCTGGCAGTGGCTGCAGCATAACGAGATGACGCGCGCGATCTGGATCGGCAGCGCCTCCGGCTGTCAGGTGCTCGCCGCGCTGGCCGTCAGGCATCCCGAAGCGGTGGCCGGGCTGGTTTTCCAGGGCCCGACGGTGGATCGCCACGCGCGCAGCCTGCTGCGTCAGGCGCGGCGCGGCTGGCGCAATAGCCGTCTCGAACGCCATCGCCCCTCCACGTCGCTGATGCACGTCGACCTGGCCAAAGCGGGCCTGTGGCGCGCGCTGAAAACCCATCGGCTGCTGCTGCAGGACCGCATTGAGCATCGTCTGCCCTATATCAACGCGCCGACGCTGCTGCTGCGCGGCTCGCGCGATACGGTGTCGCCCGCGCGCTGGGTCGAGGAGCTGGGCGCGCTGATGCCGCGCGGCGAGGTGCTGACGCTGCGCGGCGGCACCCATACGCTGCACTATGTCTATCCGTGGAGCTTTCGCCACGCCATCCGTCCCTTTCTGACGCGCATTCAGCAGGAGAATCAGGATGAGTAAACTGCCTAAAGGCATCGCCCGCTTCGACTCCGCCACCGCCATGCTGATGGCGCTGGCCCACACGCTGCATGATAAGCCGGTCGACGACGCCGAGGCGTCGCCGATGCGCGATCGCCTGCTGCCGTCGCTCGACCGCCTGCCGACCCGGCTGAGAGAGTGGGGCTACGCCGTCGGCGGCATGGCGGAAGGCATCACGGAATCGCAGGCGGGCGATCTCGATCTCGAAGGCATCGCCGAATGGATGGTGAGCGAATATCCGGAGCGCGACTATCCCGCCGCCTTTATCGGCTCGTCGAACGGCGCGCTGACCCATCTGGCCGCGGCGGCGGGCGCGCCCTGGCTGCCGCAAACCTTTCTCTGTCCGGTGCGTGCGCCGCACAGCGATCCCGACGACGCTCAGGCGGGCTTTGAGCAGGGCAAAGCGGTGGCGGCGGCGCTGCTGGCCGCGTGGCCGCGTCTGGCGGTGCATCAGATCCAGGATCCCAACCAGGACCGGCTGACGCTCGACAGACTGCGCTACTTCCACCTGAAGCTGCGCGCGCTGCCGCTCGCCTTCAATGAGTTCCTGATGCGCAGCCTGCCGGGCAAAAGTACGCTGTTTATCAGCCACTGCACCCAGCAGTGGCCGGTAACGCGCACCAGCGATCGCTCTTTTTTCCAGTTCGGCGCGCTGGGCGGCGCAGCGGAGAAGGAGTATCTGCAGGGCAGCGGACGCGTAGCGGAACTGCTGGCGCGTTACGGCAGCGATCGCGATCGGTGGCAGGCGCCCGCGCCTACCGATCGCGTGCCGGAAGCGGAGTGGGGGCTGGACGAATACCTGAAGTCGCCGCTGAAAAAGCTGGCAGCGGATCAGGGCTGGCAGCTGATGGAAATACGCTATCAGGATCCCGAGGCGCTGAGCTTCGTGGTGGCGGAGATCTACCGCGACTGGTATCTGGCGGCGGGCATCAACGCCACGCGCCTGACGGTGGGCAGCTATCTGCTGATGGATCCCTGGTGCGCCATGCGTCAGCACGCCATTCCGTTCTGGCTGATGTCGGGCGCCGAGCCTTCCGCCGCCTCACTGGCGCGCTTCCTTGACCGGCAGCCGCGCTATCGCGATATCGATATGCTGCTCTATTCAACCGGGACGGAGAGCATCGGACTGGCGCCGCTCGAGCGCTGGCAGGCATTGCTCGATCGCGCGATAAATGAGGGGGCCTTCGTCGGCGTTGATACTGAGCGCTATCCGCATGATTTGGCCGCTTTCGCGCACTTTGATGCGGTGCTGCGGGCGCGGGCGCCGCTTTTCGCGCCGCCGCCGCCGCTGAGCATAGAGAAGGTTATTTCCGGTATTGAGCGCTACGGCGCGCGCCACGGCGTGACGCTGCATAAGCTGAGCTAGCCGGGCGGGCGCCCGGCTGCTTTACCGCTATACGCCGTCGGTGATCGGCTTACGCACCAGCACCAGATAGGCGAGGGCGCCCACCACGGCGATACCGGCGCAGATCATCAGCGCGAGGCTGAACGACTTCGTGGTATCCAGCACCCAGCCGGTGATGACCGGCGCGAACGAGGCGAAGACAAAGCTGGCGAAGTTCTGGATGCTGCCGACCGACGCGGTCATGCGCGCCGTCACGTTGGCGTGAATTAGCCCCCAGCAGGAGGTGCCCGCGAAGTGGATGCAGAAGAGCGCCATACCAATCAGCGTAACGGCGCTGGTGGTATCGGTGGCGCGCGTCACGAAGGCGGTAAAGGCCGCCGACAGCAGCATGCCGGAGATAATGCACACTTTGCGGGTTTTCACCGCGTCGAAGCCGCGGCGCACCAGCGCATCCACCACGTAGCCGTTGAGCAGCATGCCCGCTGCGCCGAACAGGAACGGAATTGCCGCCAGCAGGCCGGTGCTCTTCAGATCCAGATGGTAGGTCGACTGCAGGTAGCCCGGCAGCCAGGCAATATAAAGCCAGGCGGTATAGTTGATGCCGCTAAAGCCGATCATCATGCCCCACATGGTGCGCTGCTTAAACAAGCCACGCCATTCGGCGAAGCTCAGCGGCTCTTTACGCGACGCCACGCTGCCCGCCTGCAAATAGTGGATCTCTTCCGCGCTGAGCTTGTTGTTGTCGCGGTCGCGATAAATCAGATACCAGCCAATCGCCAGAAACATGCCGAGTACGCCGATGATAATAAACATGCCGCGCCAGCCGAACGCCAGCATCATCGCGGCCAGCACCGGCGGCGCGACCGACAGGCCGATCATTGAGGCGGCGTTAAAGAAGCCCATCGGCATGCCGCGATCTTTGATGTTGAACCAGTCGTTGATCACCTTCACGCCGCACGGGTTCATCGGCGCTTCGCCGATGCCGAGGCCGATGCGCACCAGAATAAACTGGGTGAAGTTATGCACCAGCCCGGCGGCCGCCTGAAACAGCGACCAGACGAACATGCCGAGACCCAGCATAATGCGCGGCCCTTTACGGTCCAGCAGCGCGCCGCAGGGCAGCTGCGCCAGCCCATACGCCAGCGAAAAGGCGGAGAGCAGCATGCCGATCTCGGTGGCGTTCAGCCCCAGCTCCTCGCGAATGGTCATGTTGGCGACCGAGAGCGAGCTGCGGTCGAGATAGTTAATGATGGCTGCGAACAGCAGCAGCAGCATGGCGGTGATCTGAATCTTGCGAATGCGCGGCGAGCGCACGATATCGCTGCGCGCCGGCACATACTCCTGCTCTGGCGGCGTTCCGGCGGCCGGATTTTTCGCGTCGCGGGTTGAGGTATTTTCCATGGCATACTCCCGTAGCGGGGTCGTTATCGTTATCAGACAGCTAAGGACATAGCGGCAGGCGGCCGCTATGAGTTGCTGTCGAGACTAGAAGTAATGCAGCCGTAATGTTGCGAAGATGTTTCTGATTCGTGCGGGAGCTAATGCTTTGCGGTTTTTAATCGGTTTTTAATTGTACTGCTGGATCGAGCGTGCCATCGACGAGCGGGAGGTGGCCAGATGGTTATGCAGCGCCAGCAGCGCATCGACGTCCTGACGGCCGATAAGCGCGGAGAGCAGCGCCATATGCTCCTCCAGCGCCACGATATTACGCTGCTTGAGATCGCGCTCGTCCCACTGGTAATGGGAATGAAAAATAACGGAAATAATCTCCAGCGAGTGGTTGAAAAAGGGGTTATTGGCGGCGGAGAGGATCAGCGAGTGCAGCTCTTTATCCAGCGCGGCGAACTGGCGGTAGTCGCTGGCGATGGTATCGCGCAGGGCGCGGTGGCGATCCAGCAGGTCGCGCGCCTGAATCCAGCGCTCATCCTGCGGCGGCAGGTTGAGAAAGCGCGTCAGCGCATGCGTTTCCAGCATTTCGCGCAGCTCGAACAGCTTGTCGGCGTAGTCCAGGGTGAACTTCTTCATGCGCCAGCGACCGCGCCTGACCGGCTCCAGCAGATCGTAACGCATAAAGCGCAGCAGAAACTCGCGCACCACCACCGGACTGACCTTCACCCGCTGCGCCAGCTGTAGCTCGCTGAAAGCGTCGCCGGGCGCGAGCTGGCGCTGGTTGATCATCTCGAAAAACGCCTGCTCGAACTGGCTCGCCTGCTGCTCAATCGGCGAGGTCAGCTCGCTGAAACCATCCTCTTCCTGCGGCTGCCGCACGATCACATAGGTTCCGGCCACTTTTTCCAGCACGCCGCGCTGTGCCAGATAGTGCAGCGTATGGCGCACCGTCGTGCGGCTGATATTGAACATCTCCGCCAGCGCGGCCTGAGCAGGCAGCGGCGAACGGATATGGCGCTGGGCGATCCCCTCCAGCATCTGGTTAATCACGTTCTGGCGCAGATTCAGGTTGCGGCTCACGAGCGATCTCCGGTTTTTTATTTATTAAAAACCATTCAAATCCCAAAAAAAACGTCGTGCCTCACAGATCGCGCGGGCAAAACAGTCGGTGTGTGATCAATTCGTCATAACTGCGGCAGAACAACAGGAGAATTCCCATGACGACAATGAAAAGCCTGGTCATCGCTGAACCAAAGAACATGATCTGGGCCACGCGCGAGCGGCCTGCCCCGGCCGCCGGTGAGGCGCTGATTAAAATCATCGCCGCCGGCATTTGCGGCACCGATATCCACGCCTGGGCGGGCAATCAGCCGTTCTTCAGCTATCCGCGCGTGCTGGGACATGAGCTGTGCGGCGAAGTGGTCGCGCTGGGCGAAGGCGCGACGGGCGTTGAGCCGGGCCAGCGCGTGGCGCTGATCCCCTATCTCTCCTGTCTGCGCTGCGATGCCTGCCAGAGCGGCAAAACCAACTGCTGCGAACAGATTTCCGTGATCGGCGTGCATCAGGATGGCGGCTTTTGCGACTACCTCGCGGTGCCGGCTGGCAACCTGCTGCCGGTAGAAGAGGTGGCGCCGGAGGCCGCCGCGCTGATTGAGCCGTTCGCCATCAGCGCGCACGCGGTGCGCCGGGCAAGCGTCGGCGCGGACGACGATGTGCTGGTGGTGGGGGCGGGGCCGATAGGCCTGGGCGTGGCGGCGATCGCCGCGGCAGCGGGCGCGAACGTCGTGGTGGCGGACACCAGCGCGTTTCGCCGCGCGCACGTCGCCAGAGAGCTGGGCCTGGCGGCGCTTGATCCGGCGCACGACGACTTTTACGACGCGCTGCGCGCGCAGTTCAACGGCAGGCTGGCGCTAAAAGTGCTCGACGCCACCGGCAGTCCGGCGGCGATGAATAACGCGGTCAACCTGATGCGGCACGGCGGCACCGTGGTCTATGTGGGCCTGCATAAGGGCGATCTAGTGATCCCGGACAGCGAGTTCCACAAGAAAGAGACCACGCTAATGGGCAGCCGCAACGCGACGCGCGAAGACTTCGATCGCGTGCGCGATTTGATGGCGAGCGGCCAGCTGCGCGCCGCGATGATGCTCAACGCGCACTTCGCTTTCTCGACGCTGGCGGAAAGCTTCGCGCCGCAGGTGATCAACAACCGCGAGCTGATAAAGGGCGTTATTCACTTCGATCGCTAAGGGTGCGGAAGAAGTGGTCGCGCACCCGCGCGGCGTCCACGTCCAGCGCCACGCGATGGGCTGGGAGCTGGCGAAACGGATCCTCTCGCGACGCCAGCGCGCTCAGCTTACGCACCGTCTGCCCGCGCGCGATACCCTCGGCGATCGCGCGCAGCGGGCTTTCGCTTAGCTGAAACGCCTCGGGCTGGCAGAGCCAGGCGATCGCCAGCGTGTCGTGCAGCGCCATGCCGTCGAACCCCTCTTTTTGCAGGCTATAGGTAAGATAGGGCCGCACGATGGCGCTCAGCACCGGCTGGTTAAGCTGCTCAATTTCCTCAGCGCTGATCAACACCTTGTGCGTTACGTCGAGGGGCAGCATCACGATGTTAAGCGCCGAGCTGAGCACCTGATCGGCGGCGTGCGGATCTTTCCAGATATTGAACTCGGCGAAAGGCGTCACGTTGCCGCTGTGGCCGTCGGTGCCGAACGCGCCGCCCATGATCGCCAGCTCTTTCACCAGCGGAATAATGTCCGGCGCCTGATTGATGGCGCTGGCGATATTGGTCAGCGGGCCAATCGCCACCAGCGTAATGTCGTGCGGCCGGGCGCGCACGCTGTCGATAATAAACTGCACCGCGCCCGGCGCCGCGTCGCTACAGGCGTTGGCAAAGGCATCGCCTAAGCCATCTTCGCCGTGCAGCGTTGCCGATTCGCTGGGCGGCAGCGCCAGCGGGCGCGAACAGCCGCGGTAGACTGGCGCGTCGATCTGCATCTTTTCGCAAAACAGCCGGGCGTTTTTCACCGCCTGTCCCACCGCCACGTTGCCGAACACCGTGGTGATGCCCAGCAGCCGCTGCGTGCGCGCCGCGTAGGCCAGCGCAAAGGCGTCATCTACGCCGATATCGGTATCGAAAATCAAGGTGCGCATCACTTCTCCCGTAGCGTATTGCCTGAAAAAGCAACAAAAATGTTGCTCATGGTTTTTTATCAGTCTAAATTTGGTTCATCAACCGCGGAGGCAGTGATGAAAATTCAGACGATCAGTGATATTAAGCGAAATGCGGCGTCGCTCGACATTTCCGAACCTATCCTGGTGACGCAAAACGGCAACCCGGCCTATGTTATTGAGTCATGGGCCGATAGACAGCAGCGCGACGACACTCTGGCACTACTTCGTCTGCTGGCGCTTTCCGAAGAGGATAAACAAAAAGAGCGCGGCATGACGCGCGATGAGCTTCTCTCGAATCTGTGAGGTAAATAATGTCCCGGCAGGATGCTGAACTGACCTTTATTTATCTCCCCACCGTGCGTCTCAGTATCGAAGAGATCGCCGCTTTTCAGCGCAGATTAGGCAATGAACCCACAGCCCTCATTCGGCGCGCGCTGGATGAGTTCGAGCAGCGCGTGGCAATCTTTCCTGAAGGCTGTCCGATCTGTAGCGAGCTGCTGGCGTTGGGCATTAGCCGCTATCGCGAATGCTATACCAGCGGCGGCTATCGCATCCTCTATTCGCTGACGCTGCCGGATGTTTTCGTGCATGTGCTGCTCTCGCCGCGGCAAAGCCTCCAGAATCTGCTCTTCCGCCGTCTGCTGCACGTCTGACCCGCTTGTCTCTCCCTGTGCCTCATCGTATTATCAACGCCTTAAGGTGATGGCGTTCCACCTTTCCCAACCGCCAGCTGGCGCTCCCAGCGGCTGATGACGCCTGACATCAACCCGAATCCTCTCGCAGGCGTTGCTGGTGTGTCAGGCTACTGCTCTCTCCGCCACCTCCCTGCGCGATCGCTGACTACAGGAGTTAATCATGTTGAAGTCGCTGTTCGCCGTGATGCTGGGCGGCGCTGCAGGCTGTACGCTGCGCTGGCTTATCTCGCTGCGCTTTAACGCGCTCTTTCCCAGCCTGCCGCCGGGCACGCTGCTGGTGAACCTGGCAGGTGGCTTTATTATCGGCGCCGCACTGGCCTGGTTTGTTAAAAATCCCCAGCTCGACCCCGCCTGGAAGCTGCTGATCGTCACCGGCCTGTGTGGCGGTCTGACGACCTTCTCAACCTTTTCGGCAGAAATTCTCATGTTGCTACAATCAGGTAAGTATTTGTGGGCGATGACCAGCGTGCTGACGCACGTCGCTGGATCGCTGCTGATGACCTTTGCCGGCTTCGCGCTGGTAAATTTTCTCGGCTAAGGGCAAATACCGGCCGCAGAAACATTCCGCCGCGGTTGCAACCGATTATTCCGGACAATTAAGGAGGACGTTCATGACTCAACCTGCATTCCTTAACCTGGTGCTGTTAAGCGGTAACACCGAAGAGAAACTTCAGGCGGCGCGCGACGCTGGCTTCGATCAGGTCGAAATCTGGCGTGAAGATGTCGAAGCCTCCCGGCAGGGCGCAGCGCAGCTGGCGCAGCAGGGGCCGGGCTTCACCAACCTGCAGGTGCTGCGCGACTTTACCGGCTCGCCCGGCGAGCTGCGTTGGCAAAAACGGGAGGAGCTGCGCCAGTTTATCGAGATGGCGCAGGCGCTGGGCTGTGACACCCTTCAGGCTCCTGCCACCACGCGCGAAGACTGCATTGCCGGGCAAATTGATGAAGATCTACGCTGGCTGGCTTCCGAGGCCGCGCGCTTCGATATGCGCATCATGTATGAGCCGATGGCGTGGTGCAGCGTCGATAATACGCTGCCGAAAGCCTGGGAGCGGCTGCAGCGTCTCGATCAGCCCAATATCGGTCTGGTGGTCGATCTCTTTCATATCTGCGCGCTGGGCGGCAACGCCTCGCATCTCGACGGGATCCCCGCCGAGCGAATTTATGAAGTGCAGCTGTGCGATATGGCGCTTCAGCCTTCGCCGCAGGATAAAGAGGCGATCATGAGGCTGGCGAAACATCAGCGCCAGCTGCCCGGCGCGGGCATTATCGATATTGACAGCTTTGTCGATAAGCTGAAAAGCGCGAACTATCAGGGACCAGTTGGTATCGAGGTGTTTAATGACGATTTGAAGCGCCTGCCGCCGCATGAGGCGGCGCGACAGGCGTATGCCGCGCTACGGCGCTTCTGGCCTTAATCCTGAAGGCACTGGGCGATAAACGCGGCGGCCCGCATCGCGCCCTGCGCGGAAACGGTATGCTCCGTCCTGGGCTCAAGCTGAAGCTCAAGAGGTACGCCAGCGGCTTTGAGGCGCTGCGCGGCTGACTCGCTCTCGCGCCACGGGATGACCGCGTCGGCATGGCCGTGGATCAGCAGTGCAGGGGTCTGAACCGCAGGCGACAGCTGCTCGTCAAACGCCAGCCGGCCGGAAAAAGCCACCACGCCCGCCAGCGGAAAGCGTCCTGACGCCAGCGCGTCGAGCGCCATGATCGATCCCTGCGAAAAGCCGACCAGCACGACGTTGTCCCACTGGTCGCTCAGCCCGTGGCGCGCGAGAATCGCCTTCAGCGTCGCATCGAAGCTGTCGCGCGCGGCGCGCACCCGCGCCGGACGGTTCTCCGGCGTCACGCCGTCGAGGCTAAACCACTCAAAGCCTGCGCCATGAGGAAAAGGGAAGGGGGCATCGGGCGCGGCGAAGATGACATCTGGCAACAGCGGCGCCCAGTGGCGACCCAGCGCCGCTAAATCCTCGCCGTTGCTGCCAACGCCATGCAGAAAAATCACTAACGCTTTCGCCATCCGTTTCTCCTTAAAAACCATACTCGCTCATATCCGGGCCTGCCGGCACGATCCCGTTGGGATTGAGTGCCTTAATGGAATAGTAGCCCTGTTTGATGTGCTCGATATTTACCGTCTCGCGCACGCCGGAAATCGACAGCATGCTCTTCAGATAGCGGTTGAGCAACGGATAGTCGCGCACCCGACGCTGATTGCACTTGAAGAGGCCGTAATAGGCGACGTCGAAGCGGATAAGCGTCACGAAAAGGCGAATATCCGTCTCGGTAACGCGTTCGCCGAACAGAAAGGTGCGGCCATCGGCCAGCCGCGTTTCCAGCTCGTTCAACTGCTCGAAAACGTCGCTGTAGGCGTGCTGATAGCTGAGCTGGGTGGTGGCAAAACCGGCGCGGTAGACGCCGTTGTTCAGGCGCGGGTAGATCGCCGCGTTCAGCGTTTCGATTTCATCACGCAGCGCATCGGGAAAGAGATCGATACGGTTATCGGCGAGATCGCCGAAACCGCTGTTAAGCATGCGCACAATATCCGCCGACTCGTTGTTGACGATGGTTTGCGTCTTTTTGTCCCACAGCACCGGCACGGTGGCGCGTCCGGTAAAATCGGCATCGGCGCGGGTATAGAGCTCGTGCAGATAGCGCGCGCCGTTAAGGGTGTCGCGATCCGCGCCGGGGAAGTCGCCGAAGCGCCAGCCCTGTTCGCCAAGCTGCGGCTCAACCACCGATACGCTGATAACCGACTCCAGCCCTTTCAGCTTGCGGGCGATCAGCGCGCGCGACGCCCAGGGGCAGATCAGCGCCACATAGAGGTGATAGCGATCCGGCTCGGCGGCAAAGGCGGTGCTGCCGTCGCTGCTGATCCAGTGGCGAAAACTCGACGTCTGGCGCACAAAACCGCCCTGTTTATCCGTGGCCTGAACCGGATGCCACTCCGCACTCCATTTACCACTGACTAACATTGCGCTGCTCCTCATGCTGATATAAGCAGCAGCTTATTACGCTTCCTGACGGCTGATAATCGGGTCAAAACGACAATCATTCTTTCCATTCTGGAAGGGATCGGCCGGGCGGGAAACGCGCAAAGTGATCCGCCAGAAAATCGACCAGCAGCCGCGTGCGCTGTGGCAGATGGCGCGCGGCGGGATAGAGCGCGAACAGCCCGAGCGGCGGCACGTCGTAGCGCGTCAGCACCGGCACGATATCGCCGCGCTGCAGCGCGGGAGCCGCGATAAAGTCGGGCAGCCGGGCGATCCCCAGTCCGGCGAGCGCCGCCTGCAGGCAGGCTTCAGTATTGGCCAGGCGCAGACGGCCGCGCACCGGCACGGTCACCGTCTCGCCCGTTTCGCTGACGAACGGCCAGTTCCAGGGGTCGCGGAAGTTGGTGTCGGTAATGCACTGATGATCGCCGATGGCGCGCCAGTGCTGCGGCGCGCCGTACTGCTGCAGATAGCGCGGCGAAGCACCGAGCCGCACCGCTATTTCCCCCAGGCGGCGCGCAATCAGGCTGCTGTCGCTCAGGTTGCCGATGCGTACGGCGATATCGAAGCCTTCGTCCACGATGCTGACCAGGCGATCGGAAAAGCTGACATCGAGTTCGATCAGCGGATAGCGTCTGGCGAAGGCGGCCAGCACGCGCGAGAGTATCACGCTGCCGAAGGTCACGGGCGCGCTGATTTTCAGCCGGCCGCTCGGGGTCCCGGCGCTTTCGCGTACGCTGACGTCGAGGGCGTCAAAGGCATCAAGCAGCGTTTTAACCTGTTCGTAGTAAGTACGGCCGACGTCGGTAGGCGACAGCGCGCGCGTGCTGCGCTTCACCAGCTGCACGCCGAGCTGCCGCTCCAGCTTCGACACCAGCTTTGAGGCCTGGCCGCTGCTGACGCCGAGCCGCGCCGCGGCGGCGGCAAAGCTGCCCAGCTCCAGTACCGCGACGAACATGCGGTCGCAATCAAGCCGATCCATAGGGCGTTCCTGCAGATGAAAACGCCAATGTACAGGCTTTTAGCCGTCGGTTGAACGCGTGATGCACTTCCCTTCGGCAACGCTGCTTTCAGGCTGGTGCGCGGGTGGCAGACGCTGGATGTCGCCCGGCCAGACGTGCCCTTCGTCGCTTCACATTAGGTGCCGTCGCCCTTTCGCTGTGCGGCAAAACCTGCTTGACTTGTTTTTCGCCCGTTTTGGCCTGGAGTTCTGCATGTCTCTGCTTCACCTTGCTTCGCTGGCGGATGTCGACGCCGCTGAATGGGACGCGCTGCTGCCCGACGATCAGCCCTTTTTACGCCACGCCTTTCTGCTGACGCTGGAGGAGAGCGGCAGCGTGCGCGCCGAAAGCGGCTGGCAGCCGGATCATCTGCTGTGGCGGGAAGCGGGCGCGCTGCGCGCTGCGCTGCCCGGCTACCGCAAGCGCAACTCATGGGGCGAATATGTCTTCGATCACGCCTGGGCGGACGCCTGCCAGCGCGCGGGCATTCGCTACTATCCAAAATGGCTGGGCGCCATTCCCTTCAGCCCGGTGACCGGCGCGCGCCTGCTGGGCGACGCGCAGGCTGCCGCGCAGCTGCTCGCCGCGCTGCCCGAGACGCTGCATCAGCAGGGGCTGAGCAGCGCCCATATCAACTTTACCGACGCGTCCGGCGACGCGCTGCTGCGCCAGCAGCCGGAATGGCTGATGCGGCTTGGCTGCCAGTATCACTGGCACAACCGCGGCTACCGCGATTTTCAGGACTTTCTCGACACGCTGATGTCGCGCAAGCGCAAACAGCTGCGCAAAGAGCGCGAGCTGGTGGCGCAGAGCGGCTTTGAATTTTACTGGTATCGCGGCGACGAGCTGCGCGAGGATCAGTGGGATTTCGTCTATACCTGCTACGCCAACACCTATGCGGTGCGCGGCCAGCGGCCCTACCTGACGCGCAGCTTTTTTAGCCTGCTGGCGGCGAGCATGCCGCACAGCATTCGCGTGGCGATCGCGCATCTGCAGCAGCAGCCGGCGGCGATGGCGTTCTGTCTGGTGGATGGCGAGACGCTGTATGGCCGCTACTGGGGCTGCCTGGCGGAGTTCGATCGCCTGCATTTCGAAACCTGCTTCTATCAGGGCATGGACTACGCCATCGCCACGGGCCTGAAGCGTTTCGACGCCGGTGCGCAGGGAGAACATAAGCTGGTGCGCGGCTTTGAGCCGCAGCTCACCACCTCCTGGCACTATCTGACGCATCCCGGCCTGCGCGATGCGGTGGCGGATTTTCTGCAGGAAGAGCGAGAAGGCGTGCGCGCCTGGGCCGATGAAGCGCGCGACGCCTTGCCGTATCGACGCGGCGATTAGTGGTCGCCGACGAACCCGCTGGTCTGGTGGCGCCACAGTCGGGCATAGAGGCCGTTGTGCGCCAGCAGCTCGCTGTGGTTGCCCATCTCGACGATATGACCATTATCCAGCACGATCAGGCGATCCATTTTGGCAATGGTCGACAAACGGTGCGCAATGGCGATCACTGTTTTGCCCTCCATCAGCGTCCCCAGGCTCTCCTGAATCGCCGCTTCCACCTCGGAGTCGAGCGCCGAAGTCGCCTCATCCATGATAAGGATCGGCGCATCCTTCAGCAGCACGCGGGCGATGGCGATGCGCTGGCGCTGGCCGCCGGAGAGCTTCACGCCGCGTTCGCCGACGTGGGCGTCCAGCCCGGTGCGCCCTTCGGCGTCGGAAAGGTGCGGAATAAACTCGTCGGCGCGCGCGCGGCGAATCGCCGCCTGCAGCTCTTCTTCGGTGGCGTCAGGACGCCCGTAGAGCAGGTTCTCGCGAATGGAGCGGTGCAGCAGCGAGGTATCCTGGGTGATCATGCCGATCTGGCCGCGCAGGCTCGCCTGCGTCACCTCGGCGATATTTTGATCGTCGATAGTGATGCGGCCGCCGTTCAGGTCGTAGAGGCGCAGCAGCAGATTCACCAGCGTTGACTTGCCTGCGCCGGAAGGGCCGATCAGGGCGATTTTCTCGCCGGGTTTGATATGGAGGTTAAGACGGTTAATCACCTGATGACCGCCGCCGTAGTCAAAGCGGATATCCTCATAGCGGATCTGGCCGCGCGTCACCTTCAGCGCTTTCGCCTGCGGCGCGTCCTGCACGCTGAGCGGCTGGGCGATGGTGTTGATGCCGTCCTGCACCGTGCCAATATTCTCGAAAATGCCGTTCACCACCCACATAATCCAGCCTGACATATTGACCAGGCGCACCACCAGGCCGGTCGCCAGCGCGATGGCGCCGACGCTGATCAGCGACTGGCTCCACAGCCAGAGCGCGAGGCCGGAGGTTGAGACGATCAGCAGGCCGTTAAGCGAGGAGAGCGTCACGTCCATGCTGGTGACCATGCGGCTCAATCGCTGGTTTTTTTCGGTCTGCTCCTGCAGCGCGTCGCGCGCGTAGCGCTTTTCCAGATCGTGGTGCGCAAACAGCTTGATCGTCGAGATATTGGTGTAACCGTCGACGATGGTGCCCATCAGCTTCGATCGCGCCTGCGACGCCACCACGGAGCGCGCCTTCACGCGCGGCACGAAGAAGCGCAGCGAGGCGACATAGGCGACGATCCAGATGACCAGCGGGATCATCAGCCGCCAGTCCGCCTCGGCAAACAGCACCAGCGAGGTAATCGCGTAGATCAGCACGTGCCAGATGGCGTCGACCAGCTGCACCGCAGAGTCGCGCAGCGCGTTGCCAGTCTGGGTGATGCGCTGGGCGATGCGCCCGGCGAAGTCGCTGTGAAAGAAGTTCAGGCTCTGGCGCAGCACGTAGTTATGCTGCTGCCACTGGATCATGCTGGTCATGCCGGGATTAATGCTCTGATGCACCAGCATATCGTGCAGCGCGATAAAGACCGGGCGCAGGATCAGCGCGACAAACGCCATCCACAGCAGAACAGGCCAGTGCTCGGCGAACAGCGTGGCGGGCGTCGCGCCGTTGACCAGGTCGATAATACGGCTGAGGTAGCTGAACAGCGCCACCTCGATCAGCGCCGATCCCAGCCCCACCACCAGCAGCGCCGCGAAGCTTGGCCATACCTGACGCAGATAGTAAAAATAGAAGGCGCCGATGCGGCCTGGCGGCGAATCGGATGGAGCATCCTGGAAAATATTGATAAAACGTTCGAAACGGCGATACAACATAACGTCTCTCTTTACGTCTGGGGAGAGTAAACAGCCTAGTGCAACTTAAAAGGGATTACCGATATGGAGTTGACCATTCGCGGTCGCGAGCCCAGCGATGCCGCTGGGTATCAGCGTCTTTACAGCCAGCCTGAGGTCTATCGCTGGACCACACAGCTGCCGTTTCCCAGCGTGGCGACATGGCAGAAAAAATTCGAACGTATGGATAGCGAAGGCTATATCGGTTTTGTCGCGGAGCTGGAGGGGCAGATGGTCGGCGAACTGACGCTGTTCATTGAAAACCGGCCGCGCACCCGGCACGGGCTGAGCTTCGGCATCGGCGTCGATCCCGCTTTCAGCGGACGCGGCATTGGCGAACGTTTAATCCGCGCTGGCCTGGATTACGCCTTCAACTGGCTGGGCGCGACGCGCGTAGAGCTGGAGGTCTTTCACGACAACGCGCGCGCACGGCGGCTCTATCAGCGCCTCGGCTTCGAGCAGGAAGGCGTACGCCGTAAGGCCTGCCTGCGCGACGGCGACTATCACGATATTATTTTGATGGCGATGCTGCGCGACAGTTATTCACAGTAGCGGCGCGATGCTGGCGACGGGGAAGAAGAACTTCAGTTTCCCGTCCTCGGTTTTGAGCGGAATGAAGCGCATCGCCTCCCGATAAAAACCAGCGGCCTGATCATCTTTGGCTTCTACCATCACGGCGTAAATACCGACGGCATCAGCCGCAGCGTAAGCAACGCGTAGCGCATCCAGCACCAGCTGGGTGCCAAATCCTTTTCCAGCGATGCGTTGATCGACGGCCAAACGGCCAATAATAATGCAGGCAGTCTCATGGTAGGGGGCGGCCTGTTTTTGAAAGGCGCGCGTCATAGCGGCTCGGGCGTAACTGCCTCCAGACAGCGTGTAATAGCCCATCACTTCAGGCACGGGATCGTCGGTAACCAGCAGATAAGCTTTAAGAACATTTTGCCGGTGCTGCGCTGCCAGGTGTTTTTGCAAAAATTCGTTTAATGCCCGACGGCCACAGTTAAAATTCTCGACGTTGAGAGGCATCTGCGGCGAAAAGCGGATAATTTTTAGTTTTACCGTTTCCATTCCCAGGTAGAGTCCTTTCTGCTGATAGCCGCCGCACGACATAGACGTTCAGCGGGTTCCGGCGGGTTTTCTAACGCGTCCATTACGGCAATAAAGGATTCTTCCGTCAGGCGGATGCGCTTGTGTTCGTCGATCACGCTCTCGGCCCGCGCGCGCGCGGAATCGGCGATAAACTGCGAAACGCTGACGCGGCTCAGCTGCGCGGCCACCTCAATCTCTTTTTTATCGTCCGCACTTATCCGTAATTCCATACGCTCTGATTTAGCTGAAGCGCCCATCTGACTTCTCCCGTCCCACAACGCTGAGAACCGATTACTGAACAAATCCGCCCTGCCGGATCGCTTTTTTGTACGGTTCAATACCGTACAATGCGTAATTTTAGAACAGTTATTCATCACTAACAATGCTCCGGTGATAAGGGGGATCGGTGCAGGATGAATGCGCTTCTTGTTTGCTGCGCCAAATCCTGCATTGCAGGTGATAAACATGCTCTCTGGTGGCCGAGAAACTGACAAGACGCTAAAGGTGATTTTGCGGTCACGCACGCAGGCCGCTGCGTTTCATAGCGCAGCGCGCCATGATTTCCTGGAGCTGGCGCACATTCCCTATGTGCCAGCCGACGTTTTTGCCGCTTATGTGCGGCGCCGCAAGCTGCGTTGTGAAGGCTGCCAAAATCAGTGCCAGATAGCGCGCATGATTTCACCACTCGCCCAATGACCAATCCTTCGCCTGCTACCTATATTTCCTCCACAGGGCGTTCAACGCGGTATTCCTGATCATTTTTTCCGGGGCGGTACGCCTCCTTTTTAAGGAATTCACCTGATGACAACAGCGCACTCTGCCGCGCGGCCCACCCGCGTGCGTATCTGGATCCTCTGCCTGATCCTGTTTCTTTCTGTGGTGGCCTATGCTGACCGTTCGATCCTGTCGATCTCCGGATCGGCGATAAAAGATGAGTTTGGACTCTCGGCGATCCAGCTCGGCCTGATCCTCTCCGCATTTAGCTGGGCCTATGTGATCGGCCAGATCCCCGGCGGCCTGCTGCTCGATCGCTTCGGCGCGAAAAAAATCTACGGCATCACGCTGGCGCTCTGGTCACTTTCCACCATTGCGATGGGCTTTGTCGGCGAGCTGGCAGGCGGCATGACCGCCGCGCTGGTACTGATGTTTACGCTGCGTTTTGCGCTGGGGCTGATAGAGGCGCCCGCCTTTCCGGCGAACGCGCGCGTGGTAATTATGTGGTTCCCCGGTGCGGAACGGGGTCGCGCCTCCGCGCTGTTCAGTACGGCGCAGTACTTTGCCGTGGCTATTTTCTCCCCGCTTTCCGGCTGGCTGGTGTCGCGCTTTGGCTGGGAGTGGCCCTTCTTCGTGCTGGGCGGCATCGGCGTGCTGGCGGTGTTCGTCTGGGCAGCCTATATGCGCGAGCCGCGCAAACATCCCGGCGTCTCAGAAAGCGAACTGAACTATATCGTCGAGGGCGGGGCGCTGGTGGATATTGATGCGCCCCACACTTTAAAGGCGCGGCCCGCGCTGAATAAAAAGATGTTCAAAACTCTGCTCTCCAGCCGCATGCTCTGGTGCGCCTATCTCGGTCAGTACTGCACCATCGCGTTAAGCTATTTCTTTATTACCTGGTTTCCAATCTACCTGGTGCAGGCGCGCGGCATGAATATTATGGACGCCGGATTCGCCACCATCGCGCCCGCGCTGTTCGGTTTTCTCGGCGGCATCAGCGGCGGCTATATCTCCGATATGCTGATTAAACGCGGCTGGAGCCTCTCCTGGGCGCGCAAAACGCCGTTTATCATCGGCATGCTGATGGCGGCGTCGCTGGTGATGGCGGCGGTGATCCCGAGCAACCTCGGTATTATCGCCATTATGTCTTTCGCCTTCTTCGGTAAAGGCGTAGCAGCGGGCGCCGGCACCTGGACGGTGATTAGCGATACCGCGCCGAAAGAGGCGGTCGGCCTGGCTGGCGGCATATTCAACGGCGTCAGCAATATTGCCGGCTTCGTCACGCCGCTGCTGTTCGGCGTGATTGTCGGGCTGACCGGCAGCTACAGCATCGGGCTGGGATTTGTTGGCGCGCACTGCGTGGTCGCCGCGCTGCTGTTCCTGTTCGTGATGGGGCCAATCGTGCGCGTCGGTGAAACTCAGACGCCAGAAGCGGCGCGCGAGGCGCAAAAAGCGACGCACGGCATCAAGGCAATCTAAGGTTTCCGCAGGTCGGCGCGCTGCGCTGACCACTGCATTCTCACTGAAGAAAATTTGATCATTTGCCGATACCTCTCTACCAGGAGCGATCTTTTAGGAGAGATATCGTGATTAAACAGATCACCGTCGACGAGCTGCGACCAGGGATGTTTATCCATAAGCTCGACGTCTGGTGGATTAAAGATAAACGCATTCACAATCAGATGCTGGTCACCGATCCACGACAGATCGCGACGCTGCGCAATGAAGGGATCCTGCGGCTCTGGATCGATCTGAATCGATCGGTGCAGCTGCCTGCCGCGTCGTCGGCGGATAAAAAACCTGTCGAGCGCACCCCCTTTTTCCAGGAGCTGGACCAGGCGCAGCAGATTTTCCAGCAGGGCAAAACGCAGGTGATGGCGATGTTCAATGAGGCGCGTCTCGGCCATCGTCTGAACCTGGCGGGCATGCTGGATTTGGTGGACGAGATCGCCGGCTCTATCCGGCGCGAACCGACCGCGCTGCTGAGCGTGGCGCGCCTCAAAAACCATGATGATTACACCTGGCTGCACTCTATGGCGGTTTGCGGGCTGATGATTACGCTGGCGCAGCAGCTCGGGCTGGATGACAAACAGGTGCGGCGCGTCGGCATGGGCGGGCTACTGCATGACGTCGGCAAGGCGGCCATACCGCTGGAAATCCTTAACAAGCCAGACAAGCTCAGCGATGAGGAGTTTGAAGTCATGCGTCAGCATCCTGTAACGGGGGCGCAGATGCTGATTGAGGCGAACGCCGACGCCGATCTGATCGATATCGCGCTGCACCACCATGAAAAGATTGACGGCAGCGGCTACCCGCACCGGCTGAAGGGAGAGGAGATTAGCCTTTACTCGCGTATAGCCGCGGTGTGCGACGTTTATGATGCGCTTACCTCGACGCGCGTCTACCGTAAGGGCTGGACGCCCGCAGAGGCGATGCACAACATGCTGAACTGGCGCGGCCATTTCGACCCGCATATTCTGCACACCTTCGTGCGCGCTATTGGCATTTATCCCGTAGGCTCGCTGGTGCGGCTGGCATCGGGGCGCGTCGCGCTGGTGGTCAAGGCGGGCGAGCAATCGCTGCTGAAACCAGTGGTGCACGCCTTCTGGTCGCTGCATGCGCAGCGTGAAGTCAGGCCGGAACGCGTCGATCTTGGCGACAGCTTCTGCACCGACAGCATTATCGGCGCAGAAGAGAGTCCGCTATGGCAAAACGCCGACCTTAATCGCGTCTGGGCGCTGGCAAGCTAAAAATCGACGCTGGCGCGCAGCACAACTTCGCGCGGCTCGCCGACCGCGACGCGCAGATTGTTGCCGCTGGACGGGTAATAGGTTTTATCGAACAGGTTATTGACGTTGACCTGCCACTTCAGGCGATAGCCGTTCAGCGGCGTTTGCCAGGCGACAAAAGCGTCCGCCACCGTGTAGTCGTCCAGATAAAAGCTGTTGGCCGCATCGCCGGGACGGCGGCCGACGTAGCGTGCGCCGACGCCAGCGCGCAGATCGTCCGCCGCCAGCAGGCCGGTGGATCCGAAGTCGTTGGTCAGGAACAGCGCGGCGGTATGGCGCGCGGTATTGCTCATGGCGTTGCCGTTATTTGCCGGATCGGCGGTGACGCGCGCGTCGGTCCAGGCGTAGCTGCCCACCAGGCTGAGCGAGTCGGTCAGCTTGCCCGCCAGATCCAGCTCGACGCCCTGCGAGCGCACCTTCCCGGCGGTGCGCGTGACGCTCTCGCCATCCACCAGCTCATCCACCATCACGTTGCGCTTCTGAATATCGAACAGCGCCAGCGTGCCGGTCACGCCATTGGGCAGATCGATCTTGCCGCCCACTTCCCAGGCTTTGCCCAGCTCCGGCGGCAGCGCGCCGATCTCGGTGGCGATAGAGGAGTTGGGCTTAAAGGATTCGGTGTAGCTGGCGTAAAGGCTCGACCAGCCGTTGAGGTTATAAACCACGCCCGCGCGCGGCACCAGCCGGCTGTCGGAGCTGCGGGTACGGGCAACGAACGGACGACCTTTGCCCGCCATCACGTCGAAGCTGTCGTAGCGCAGGCCGCCCAGCAGCAGCCAGTTCGGCGTCAGGCGGATGGCATCCTGCAAAAAGAGGCCGCGGCTGTCGATATTCTCGCGCTGATCGCTGTCGGCGGCGCTTACCGTAGAGCTGGATGACATCTCGTCATACACCGGTTGCCAGATAGTGAAGCGGCTGTTTTTCTTGCCGCGCAGCATATCGCCGCGGAAGGTGCGGTCAGCTTCATAGTCGAATCCCGCCAGCAGCTGATGATTGACGCGGCCCCAGTCGACGTCGCCGTTGAGCGTCAGCTGTACCATCTGCGAGCGGCTCTGCGCGTCGCCGGTGGCGTCGGCCTGACGCGTCAGCACGCCGGTATCGGCATTGAAGGCGGTGGCGCGCGCCTGATGGTCGCTGTAGGTATTGCGCGTAAAGCTGTAGTTGAGATGCGCCGTCCAGCTGTCGTTGAGGATGCGATCGGCAGCCAGCGTCAGGGTATCCTGATCGCCGCGCGTGGCGTTGAAGCGCTCGTCAAAGCGCGTTTCGCGCGGCGTGTTCACCGGCTTGCCGGTTTTGGGATTGATCACCGTGCCGCGATCGAACGGCACCAGGTACGCCATATGTTCCCAGGCGACGCGCAGGGTGGTGCTCTCGCCGAACCACATCAGCGACGGCGCAACCACCGTCTGGCGCGTGCGGCCAAAATTACGCCAGTAGTCGGTCTCGTCGTGATCGACGATCAGCCGTCCGGCAAAGCCGCTGGTGCCGAGCGGGCCGGTGACGTCGAGCTGTCCGCCGCCGCCGCCGAAGCTGCTGTAGCGGCCCTCCAGATGCGCCTGCGGCGTCAGCAGCGGCTTCTTGCTGATGACGTTGACCAGGCCGCCCGGCTCGTTCATGCCATAGAGCATGGAAGAGGGGCCTTTCAGCACCTCGACGCGCTCGCTGGTGGGGGTGAAGTTGCGCGCCTGAATCGAGCGCACGCCGTCGCGCAGAATAGAGCCGTCGCGGTTATCGCCGAAGCCGCGCTTGATCAGCGCATCCTGCGTGCCGCCCAGCGTATTGGCCTGGGTGATGCCGCTGACAAATTTTACCGCGTCGTTGAGATCCTGTGCGCCGCTCTCCTGCAACACCTGCTGCTGCACCACGGTAACGTTCTGCGGGGTGTCGATAATCTTTGCTGGCGCGCGCGTGGCGGTTACGCTGCTGTGCGGCTGGTAGCCATCTTCCTGCGAGGCTGCATCCTGCGTGACCAGCAGCGTGGTTTCCTGCGCGTGCAGGCTGCCGGAGAGCAGCGCGCCGCCCAGCAGGAGAGAAGAAACGTGTTTCATGGCGGTAACTGGCTCCAGAAGGTCCCTGATAAATTCAGCGGCAGAAAGCGCTGATAAAGTTGTTCAAGCGTGTGTTGCGGATCGAGGTCGGCGAAAAGCTGCGGATAGAGCGCTTTTGCGAAGCGCTCTACCGCCACCACGTGCCACGGGCTGAGATAAAAGTTGTGCCACAGGCCGTACGCGCGGTGGTTTTTCACCGCCTCAAGCTGGCTGAGAACCGGCTGCGCGGCAAGCAGCCTTTGCAGGCTGGCGGCGGCCCGATTGGCGTCGACTTCCGGGCCGAGCTGTAGGGTCTTGTCGTTGTCTGCATCCGCCATGCCGGTCGCGATATAGACCTGCGGCGGCTGGGCCAGCGCCTGTTCAGGGTTGATCTCGCCGAACACGCCTTTTACCGCACCGGCGGCGATATTGTCGCCGCCGGCAAAGGCGAGCAGCTGGCCGAGATTGCCGTTGACCGCCGTGGTGCAGCAGGTGTCGCGGCGGCCCAGATGCAGATGCAGCATCACGCGGGTTTTTGCGCCCTGATAGCTCGCCAGCCGGGCGCGCACCTTATCCATATGCTGCTGATAGAAATCGATAAACGCCTGCGCGCGCTGCGGCTGGTCGAACACCTCGCCCAGAATTTTCAGGCTCGGCACCGTGTTGTTAAGCAGATCAACGCGCAGGTCGACATAAATGACCGGGATATTGACCTGCTGCATCAGCTGGCGGAAATGCGCCTCTTCCGCGCCGCTTTTCGCCAGGCGCGGCAGGATAATCAGATCGGGCCTGAGCTTCAGCACCTGTTCGGGATTGAGGTCGCGCAGCGCGCCGGTGCCGAGCTGCGGCACCGCCTTGATCGCCGGGAAGGCGGTGGTGAACTGGTGCCAGCTTTGCGGATCGTACTTCGCCATATCCGCCGGCCAGCCTGCGATGCGCGCCGCCGGGTTGCCGGGCACGATCAGCGCCAGGGTATAGAGCATGCGGCTTTCGCCCAGGATGATGCGCTGGGGACGATCGGGCAGGGTCACGCGCTGGCCGGTGATATCGACGATCGATTTGGCAACGGCGCCGCCGCTGCACAGCAGCAGCATCAGAGAAAAAAGAAAACGCATTACAATGATTTCGTCAGGAAATCGAAATGATAATGAATCTCAGTCGTCTTCACAATGGCGACGGGACCATTGCGATGCGCCGCCGGATTTTTATAACTAAAAAAGGCGGCAGCGCCCGGTCATCTGCCTGTTTTTCAGCCATTTTTATAACTTTTTTACGCCCGCTATACGCAATTTAACCGCTTCTTTATACCGATGCGCGCAGGCTAACGCGAAACCCTGATCCCTCTGGAGGTCGCTGTGAGCGTGGGCGTGATAACCGGCATCGTGCTGGTGTTTTTGTTACTGGGCTACCTGATCTATGCCCTGCTAAATGCGGAGGCGTTCTGATGGCCGCCAATGCGTTTTTACTGATTGCCGTCTTTCTCGCGGCGTTAATGGCGCTGGCGCAGCCGCTGGGACGCGGGCTGGCCGCGCTGATCGCCGATAAGCCGGTGCTGCCGCGCGTCGAGCGTCCGCTCTGGCGTCTGCTCGGCGCAGAGGCGCCGACCATGCGCTGGCCGCATTACCTGCTGGCGATCCTGCTGTTTAACCTGCTCGGCCTGCTGCTGCTGACGGCGATACTGCTGCTGCAGGATCGGCTGCCGCTCAATCCGCAGCAGCTGCCCGCGCTGAGCTGGCATCTGGCGCTCAATACCGCGGTGAGCTTTGTCACCAATACCAACTGGCAGTCCTACGCCGGGGAGAGCACCCTGAGCTACTTCAGCCAGATGGTCGGCCTGACGGTGCAGAACTTCGTGTCGGCGGCGACCGGCATCGCGGTGGCGTTCGCGCTTATCCGCGGCTTCGCCAGCCGCGCCACCGATTCGCTCGGCAACGCGTGGCGCGATCTGACGCGCATTACGCTCTACGTGCTGCTGCCGATCAGCCTGCTGATGGCGCTGCTGTTCGTCAGCCAGGGCAGCCTTCAGAACTTCCTGCCGTACCATACCGTCACCACGCTGGAAGGGGCGCAGCAGACGCTGGCGATGGGGCCGGTGGCGTCGCAGGAGGCGATCAAGATGCTGGGCACCAACGGCGGCGGCTTCTTCAACGTCAACTCGGCGCATCCGTTTGAGAACCCCAACGCGCTGACCAACTTCGTGCAGATGCTGGCGATATTTCTCATCCCCACGGCGCTCTGTTTCGCCTTCGGCTATGCGGTGCGCGACCGTCGTCAGGGCCATATGCTGCTCTGGGCGATGTCGCTGATGTTCGTCGTCGCGGTGGTGGCGGTGATGTGGGCGGAAACACAGGGCAATCCGCACCTGCTGGCGCTTGGCGCCGACAGCGCCCTCAACATGGAAGGCAAGGAGACGCGCTTCGGCATTCTTAACTCCAGCCTGTTTGCGGTGATCACCACTGCGGCGTCGTGCGGCGCGGTGAATGCGATGCACGACTCTTTCACCGCGCTGGGCGGCATGGTGCCGATGTGGCTGATGCAGCTGGGCGAAGTGGTGTTCGGCGGCGTCGGCGCGGGCCTCTACGGCATGCTGCTCTTCGTGGTGCTGGCGGTGTTTATCGCGGGCCTGATGATCGGCCGCACGCCGGAATACCTCGGCAAAAAGGTCGACGTGCGCGAAATGAAGATGACCGCGCTGGCGATTCTGGTGACGCCGACGCTGGTGCTGCTCGGCACCGCGCTGGCGATGATGACCGACGCGGGCCGCGCAGGCATGGCGAATCCCGGCATTCACGGCTTTAGCGAGGTGCTCTATGCCGTCTCGTCCGCCGCCAATAACAACGGCAGCGCCTTTGCGGGGCTGAGCGCCAACACGCCGTTCTGGAACCTGCTGCTGGCGTTCTGCATGCTGGTCGGCCGCTTCGGCATCATCATTCCGGTGATGGCGCTGGCGGGCAGCATGGCGGTGAAAAAGGCGCAGCCGGTGGGCAACGGCACGCTGCCGACGCACGGCCCGCTGTTTATCGCGCTGCTGATCGGCGCGGTGCTGCTGGTGGGCGCACTGACCTTTATTCCCGCTCTGGCGCTGGGTCCCGTCGCCGAGCATCTGCAACTTCTTCAGGGTACGCACTCATGAGTCGTCAAGAACAGGCGCTGAACGGCGCACTGATGCGCGTCGCGCTGGCCGACGCGCTGAAAAAGCTGGATCCGCGCGTGCAGTTCCGCAATCCGGTGATGTTCGTGGTCTGGCTCGGCAGCCTGCTGACTACGCTGCTGGCGCTGGGCATGGCGGGCGGCTGGCTCGACGGCCGCGCCAGCTTTACCGGCGCCATCGCCCTCTGGCTCTGGTTCACCGTGCTGTTTGCCAACTTCGCCGAAGCACTGGCGGAAGGGCGCAGCAAGGCGCAGGCGAGCAGCCTGAAAGGGGTCAAAAAAACCAGCTTTGCGAAAAAGCTGTCTGAGCCGCACCATGGCGGCCAGTGGCAGCAGGTTTCGGCCGATAGCCTGCGCAAAGGGGATATCGTGCTGGCGGAGGCGGGCGATATCATCCCTTGCGACGGCGAAGTGCTGGAGGGCGGCGCCTCGGTGGACGAGAGCGCCATCACCGGCGAATCCGCGCCGGTGATCCGCGAGTCGGGCGGCGATTTCGCCTCGGTCACCGGCGGCACGCGCATTCTCTCCGACTGGCTGGTGATCCAGTGCAGCGTCAATCCTGGCGAGACCTTTCTTGACCGCATGATCGCCATGGTGGAAGGGGCGAAGCGGCGGAAAACGCCCAACGAGATCGCGCTGACCATTCTGCTGGTGTCGCTGACCATCGTGTTTCTGCTGGCGACCGTCACGCTCTGGCCCTTCTCGGCGTGGGGCGGCGCGCCGGTCAGCGTCACGGTGCTGGTGGCGCTGCTGGTCTGTTTAATCCCGACCACCATCGGCGGCCTGCTCTCCGCCATCGGCGTGGCGGGCATGAGCCGCATGCTGGGCGCTAATGTCATCGCCACCAGCGGACGCGCGGTCGAGGCGGCGGGCGACGTCGACGTGCTGATGCTGGACAAGACCGGCACCATTACGCTTGGCAACCGCCAGGCGACGCAGTTTCTGCCCGCGCCGGGCGTTAGCGAAGAGCAGCTGGCCGACGCGGCGCAGCTCGCCTCGCTGGCGGATGAGACGCCCGAGGGGCGCAGCATCGTGGTGCTGGCGAAACAGCGCTTTAACCTGCGCGAGCGCGACCTTAACAGCCTGGGCGCGAGCTTTATTCCCTTCTCGGCGCAGACGCGCATGAGCGGCGTCAACGTGCAGGACCGGCTGATCCGCAAAGGCGCGGTGGACGCGGTGAAACGCCATATCGAAGCCAACAGCGGCCGCTTCCCGGCGGAGGTTAACGCGCTGGTGGAAGAGGTGGCGCGGGCGGGCGGCACGCCGCTGGTGGTGTCGGAAGGGGCGAAGGTGCTGGGCGTGGTGGCGCTCAAGGACATTGTGAAGGGCGGTATCAAAGAGCGCTTCGCCGAGCTGCGCAAGATGGGCATTAAAACCGTAATGATCACCGGCGACAACCCGCTGACCGCGGCGGCGATCGCGGCGGAAGCGGGCGTCGACGACTTTCTTTCGGAAGCGACGCCGGAAGCGAAGCTGGCGCTGATCCGCCAGTATCAGGCGGAAGGCCGGCTGGTGGCGATGACCGGCGACGGCACCAACGACGCCCCGGCGCTGGCGCAGGCTGACGTGGCGGTGGCGATGAACTCCGGCACCCAGGCGGCGAAAGAGGCGGGCAACATGGTGGATCTCGACTCCAACCCCACCAAGCTGCTGGAGGTGGTGCATATCGGCAAGCAGATGCTGATGACGCGCGGCTCGCTCACCACCTTCAGCATCGCCAACGACGTCGCCAAATATTTCGCCATTATTCCGGCCGCCTTCGCGGCGACCTACCCGCAGCTCAACCTGTTGAACGTCATGCATCTGCATTCGCCAGCGTCGGCAATTCTTTCGGCGGTGATTTTTAACGCGCTGGTGATCGTCTTCCTGATCCCGCTGGCGCTGAAGGGCGTGAGCTACCGGCCGCTGAGCGCCGCGGCGCTGCTGCGCCGCAACCTGCTGATCTACGGCCTGGGCGGGCTGCTGGTGCCCTTTATCGGCATTAAAGCCATCGACCTGCT
This sequence comes from Enterobacter sp. BRE11, assembly GCF_031844285.1. Taxonomy (NCBI): domain Bacteria; kingdom Pseudomonadati; phylum Pseudomonadota; class Gammaproteobacteria; order Enterobacterales; family Enterobacteriaceae; genus Enterobacter; species Enterobacter sp. BRE11. The sequence continues at coordinate 173,003 of NZ_JAUZUX010000007.1, read as the reverse complement.
GCTGGTGCTGCTGGGTCTGGCGTAAGGAGAAAAAAATGAGTCAGTTACGTCCGGCAATGTTAGTTTTACTGCTGCTCACCCTGATCACCGGCGTGGGGTATCCTTTACTTACTACCGGCCTGGCCCAGTGGCTTTTTCCGGTCCAGGCCAACGGCTCGCTGATCGAAGAGCGCGGTTCGGCGCTGATCGGCCAGAACTTTACCCGACCCGGCTATTTCTGGGGGCGGCCGTCGGCGACCGGCGACGCGCCCTATAATCCGCTGGCGTCGAGCGGCAGCAACCTGGCGGCAAGCAATCCGGCGCTGGACAAGGCGGTGGCGGAACGCGTCGCCGCGCTGCGTGCCGCCAATCCGCTCTCGCCGCAGGCGGTGCCGGTCGATTTGGTGACCGCCTCGGCCAGCGGCCTGGATCCGGCGATATCGCCCGCCGCCGCGCACTGGCAGGCGCCGCGCGTCGCCACCGCGCGTCAGCTGCCGCTGAAAGCGGTCGAGGAGTTAATCGATGCCAACACGGAGCGGCCGCTGCTCGCCTTTAGCGGCGATCCCACCGTCAACGTGCTGCGGCTTAACCTGGCGCTGGATGCGCTGACGCAACCCTGAAGGACGTAATGAACGACGAACGCGAACGCCCCGATCCCGACGCGCTGCTGTTGCAGCAGGCCGACAGCCATCGCGGCAAGCTGAAAATCTACTTCGGCGCCTGCGCGGGCGTAGGCAAAACCTACGCCATGCTGCAGGAGGCGCAGCGGCTGCGCGCGCAGGGGCTCGACGTGCTGATCGGCGTGGTAGAGACGCACGGTCGGGAAGAGACCGCCAGCCTGCTGCGCGGGCTGGCGCTGCTGCCGCGGCGCGCCACCGGCCGCTCGCGTCATGCCGAGTTCGACCTTGACGCGGCGCTGGCGCGCCATCCGGCGGTGATCCTGATGGACGAGCTGGCGCACACCAACGTGCAGGGATCGCGCCACCCCAAGCGCTGGCAGGATATTGACGAGCTGCTGGACGCGGGCATTGACGTGATCACCACCGTCAACGTGCAGCACCTTGAAAGCCTTAACGACGTCGTGGGCGGCATCACCGGCATTCGCGTGCGCGAAACCGTTCCCGATCCCTTTTTCGACAGCGCCGATGAGGTGGTGCTGGTGGATCTGCCGCCGGACGATCTGCGCCAGCGCCTGAAGGAGGGCAAGGTTTACGTCGGCGATCGCGCCGAGCGCGCTATCGAAAACTTCTTTCGCAAAGGCAACCTGTTCGCCCTGCGCGAGCTGGCGCTGCGGCGCACTGCCGACCGCGTGGACGATCAGATGCGCGCCTGGCGCGACCAGCAGGGCCGCGACCGCGTCTGGCACACGCGCGACGCCATTCTGCTCTGCATCGGCGACGACTCCGGCAGCGAAAAGCTGGTGCGCACCGCCGCGCGGCTGGCGGCGCGGCTCGGCAGCGAGTGGCACGCGGTCTATGTGGAGACGCCGCGCCTGAACCGGCTGCCGGAAGCGCGGCGGCGCGCCATTCTGAAAACCCTGCAGCTGGCGCAGGAGCTGGGCGCCGAAACCGCCACGCTCTCCGATCCCGACGAGGCGCAGGCGGTGCTGCGCTACGCGCGCGAACATAACCTGGGCAAAATCGTCACCGGCCGTCGCCCGCTGCGGCGCTGGCATCGCGACAGCTTCGCCACGCGCCTCGGCAAGCTGGGGCCGGATCTCGATCTGCTGGTGGTGGCGCTCGACGAGCCTGCCGCCGAGGCCTCGACGTTAGCGGACGCGCGCGTCGGCGGCGACCGCTGGCGCCTGCCGCTGCGCGGCGTGCTGATGGCGCTGCTGCTCTGTATTATCGTGACCGCCGGCGGGCGCTGGCTGCTGGCCGGTTTCGATACCGCCAACGGCGTGATGATCTACCTGCTGGCGGTGGTGATTATCGCGCTGCGCTACGGGCGCTGGCCGTCGGTGATCGCCACGGTGATGAATATTCTCGCCTTTGACCTTTTTTTCGTCGCGCCGACCGGCACGGTGGCGGTCTCCGATTTGCAGTATCTGGTGACCTTCGCGGTGATGCTGGCGGTGGGGGTGATTGTCGGCAACCTGACCGCTGGCGTGCGCTATCAGGCGCGCGTGGCGCGCTACCGCGAGCAGCGCGCGCGTCACCTCTACGAGATGGCGAAGTCGCTGGGCAGCGCGCTGACGCCTGAAGATATCGCCGCTACCGCGCAGCGCGTTATCGAGGTCACGCTGCAGGCGCGCAGCCTGCTGCTGCTGCCGGACGAGCAGGGCGAGCTGGTGGCGACGGGGGCGGCGACGCCGGGCAGCGAGCCGGACCGCGCCATCGCCAAATGGAGCTACAGCAAAGGCCAGCCCGCCGGCGCGGGCACCGATACGCTGCCTGCCGTGCCGTACCAGATCCTGCCGCTAAAGAGCGGCGCGCACTGCCGCGGGCTGCTGGTGGTGGAGCCGCAGAACCTGCGCCAGCTGATGATCCCGGAGCAGCAGCGGCTGGTGGAGACCTTTACCGTGCTGATTGCCAACGCGCTGGAGCGCATGGCGCTGTCGCAGAGTGAGGCGGCGTCGCGGCTGTCGGCGGAGCGCGAGCAGCTGCGCAACGCGCTGCTTTCTGCCCTGTCGCACGACCTGCGCACGCCCCTGACCGTGCTGTTTGGCCAGGCGGAGATGCTGATGCTGGACCTGGCCAGCGAAGAGTCGAAGTATGTCACGCAGGCGAACCAGATCCGCGAGCAGACGCTGAGCACCATCCGGCTGGTAAGCAATATGCTCGATATGGCGCGCATCCAGTCGGGCGGACTGAACCTGCGCGAAGAGTGGCTGGCGCTGGATGAAGTGATCGGCGGCGCGCTGAGCAGCATGGCGCCGTCGCTGCAAGGGCACGGCGTCACGCTCGACCTGCCGTCGGAGCTGGTGCTGATCAAAGGCGACAGCGCGCTGCTGGAGCGCGTGCTGACCAACCTGATCGAGAACAGCCTGAAATACGCGGGCAACGGCGCGCAGCGCGGCATTCGCGCCTGGCGCGACGGCGAGCGGCTGGAGATGGCGGTATGGGACAACGGGCCGGGCATCGCCGACAAAGACCTGACGCGTATCTTCGACAAGTTCGCGCGCGGCGATAAAGAGTCGTCGGTGCCGGGCGTCGGGCTGGGGCTGGCAATTTGTAAAACCATCGTCGAAAGCCACGGCGGACGCATCTGGGCGGAGAACCGCAGCGAGGGCGGCGTGGCTTTTCGCCTCTCGTTGCCGCTGCCGCCCGCGCCTGAAATTTCTGAAGAGGCGCTGAAATAACTTCACAGAGGATGGGTTATACTGCCTCACCTGTCTGATTACCTGTGGGAAATTATGGAACGTTTTACCGAAAACCTGATGTATGCGTCGCGCTGGCTGCTGGCTCCGGTTTACATTGGACTTTCGCTGGGGTTACTGGCGCTGACGATTAAATTCTTCGAAGAAATTTTTCACCTGCTGCCCAATATTCTCAGCATTGCGGAAAACGATCTGATCCTCCTGCTGCTGTCGCTGGTCGATATGACGCTGGTGGGCGGCCTGCTGGTGATGGTGATGCTCTCGGGCTATGAGAACTTCGTCTCTAAGCTCGATATCGACGACCATAAAGAGAAGCTGAGCTGGCTCGGCAAGATGGATTCCGGCTCGCTGAAAAACAAAGTCGCGGCCTCGATTGTCGCCATCTCCTCAATCCACCTGCTGCGCGTGTTTATGGAAGCGCGCAACGTGCCGAACGACAAGCTGATGTGGTATGTGATCATCCATCTGACTTTTGTGCTGTCGGCCTTTGTGATGGGCTGGCTGGACAATATGTCGAAAAGCGAGAAAAAGTATTCGTCATCCAGCCTGGAGTGACGTCGCCTCTGAAGGCTAAAATTTCCCGGCTGGCCGCGTGCCGGTCAGTCGGGGCATCACTTCCCGCACCATCTCGAAAAACTTCTGCAATCGCGCCGGGTAGTAGCTCGCCCAGGGATAGGTCAGCCAGACCGGCAGCGGCGGCGCCTGCCACTCAGGCGTGAGCTGCACCAGCTCGCCGCGCGCCAAATCCTCCTGCACCACCCACGACGACATAATCGCCGCGCCCATGCCCATCAATGCCGCTTTGCGCACCGCGTAGAGGCTGTCGCTGCTCAGGCGTGGCGCAATGGCCATATTGACCGGCTGGCCGTCTTCAAGCCGCTGTAACGCAATCTCATTGCGGTAAAAGCTGGTCAGCGCCAGCCAGGGCAGCGTCGCCAGCTGCGCCACGGTGTCAACCGGCGCGTGCCGCGCCAGCAAATCCGGCGAGGCCACCACGATGCGCGGCACTTCCGCCAGTAAAATCGCCACGATAGCGGGATCGCTCAGCGCGCCGACCTGAATCGCGCAGTCGACATTCTCGGCGATAAAGTCGGGCGTGCGATCGTTGAGCATCCACTCGACGTTGAGGCGCGGGTAGCGCATCAGGTATTCCACCAGCGGTGCGACCAGCTGATCCTGGCCAAAGGCGTGCGGCGCGCGCACCCGCAGCGTGCCGACCGGCTCGTCGTTGGCGTGGGTCAGCTCATCCTCCAGCGCGTGCCAGGTCGCCAGCAGCTGGCGCGCATGGGCGTAGCAGCGCTCGCCGTCGTCGGTCAGCTTGAGCGCGTGGGTGGTGCGCATGATCAGCTTTAGCCCAAGCCGCTGCTCCAGCGCCTGCAGCCGACGGCTGATGGTGGGCTGCGTCGTGTTGAGCTGCGCGGCCGCTGCCGACAGGCTGCCGCTCTCCACGATGCGGATAAACGTCTGCATCAGTTCGATGCGATCGGGACTGGATAGGGTGTTCATACGTACCACGCATAACAGTTTTGTCTTTTACCAGTCTACCGCGTATGGCGGCATTCCGCTTTACTAAGCGCCATACCCCCGTGGAGAAGATGATCATGTCAGCAATAAATAGCGTTGTGGCCAGCCCGGCCGAAAGGTTGCCCGGTCCCCTGGTCTTTACCCTTGCCGCAGGCGCAGGGTTGAGCGTGGCCTCGATTTACTACAGCCAGCCGATGCTGGATATCATCGGCAAACAGTTTAACGTCGGCGTCGGCGCGGTCGGTATGGTGCCGATGCTGACGCAGATGGGCTATGCGCTGGGCATTCTGCTGCTGGCGCCGCTGGGCGACCGTCACGATCGCCGCGCCATTATCCTGATTAAGGGGCTGCTGCTGGTCGCGGCGCTGCTGCTGTGTGGCTTCTCCGGCGGCCTGAATGCGCTGCTGATCGCCAGCTTCGCCACCGGCCTAACGGCGACGGTGGCGCAGGATATCGTGCCCGCCTCCGCCACGCTGGCGCCCGAGCGCAGCCGCGGCAAAACGGTTGGCACGGTGATGACCGGCCTGCTGGTGGGCATTCTGCTGTCGCGGGTGGTGAGCGGCGTGGTGGCGGAGTATTTCGGCTGGCGCGCTATGTACTGGCTGGCGGCGGCAATGGTGTTGTTCATCAGCCTGGCGCTGTGGCGCGCGCTGCCGCGCTTTACGCCTGGCACCTCGGTCAGCTACCCGCGTCTGCTGCTGTCGCTGGCGCATCTCTGGCAGCATCATCAGACGCTGCGCCGTGCGGCGCTGGCGCAGGGACTCTTGTCGGTCGGCTTTAGCGCCTTCTGGTCGACGCTGGCGCTGATGCTCAGCGACCGCTTCCACCTCGACAGCGCGGTGGCTGGCGCCTTCGGCCTGGCAGGCGCGGCAGGCGCAATGGCCGCGCCGCTGGCGGGCAGCATCGCCGACCGTATCGGACCGGCACGCGTCACCATCGTCGGCGCTGGACTGGTCACCGTCTCCTTCGCGCTGATGTTCCTGCTGCCTGCGCTGCCGATCCCTGCCCAGCTGGCGCTGATTGTGCTCAGCACCATCGGCTTTGACTTAGGCGTGCAGGCCACGCTGGTGGCGCACCAGACGCTGGTTTATAGCCTGGCGCCGGAAGCGCGCAGTCGCCTTAACGCGCTGCTGTTTACCGTGGTGTTTATCGGCATGGCGACCGGCGCCGCGCTGGGCAGTCTGGCGCTGGCGCGCTGGGGCTGGAACGGCGTCGTGACCCTCGCCACGCTGGCTGGCGCCGCCAGTTTCGCGCTTCGCCTGGCGAGCCGGCACCTGAAGAACTGATCCCGCTTTTGCGCTCTTGTGCCAGGATTAAACATAATCTTCAGGGAAAACGGAGCGTTATGAACTTTCTTGGCTGGATGGCGGCCACCGGCTGCCTTCTGTTATTAATGTCGCTGGCGTCGGGATGGATCCATCGCGGGCCAGTGACGTCGTTTGGGCTTTACCTGTTAGCCGGGATCCTCTGCGGACCCTGGGTGTTCGACGTCGTGCAGATCGATATTCTGAAACATTCGGAAGCCGCCGCGCATATCACTGAAATCACCATGGCGGCCTCGCTGTTTATCACCGGGCTGAAGCTGCGCCTGCCGCTGCGCACGCACAGCTGGCGCCTCGGTATGCGGCTCGCCTTTCCGGCAATGCTGCTGACGGTCGGCGGTATGATGCTGCTGGCGCACTGGCTTGTAGGCTTTGACTGGCCGCTGGCGCTGGCGTTCGGCGCGATTGTCGCGCCGACCGATCCGGTGCTGGCGAGCCTGATTTCCGTTAACGACGCGCGCGACGACGATGCGCTGCGCGTGGCGCTCTCCAGCGAAGCGGGCATGAACGATGGATCGGCGCTGCCGCTGCTGGTCCTGGCGCTGCTGCTGTTTAACGGCGAAAGCCTTACCTGGAGCAGCATTGGGCACTGGACGGCGGTTGAGGTGATCTGGGGCATCGGCGCCGGTCTGGCGCTCGGCTTTCTGTTTGGCCGCCTTGTGGGTTTGCTGGCGACGCGGCTGCGCAGCGCGCACGGCGACGTGGCGCCCAATGATTTTCTCGCGCTGGCGCTGATTGCCCTGAGCTATGCGGCAGCCGAAACCATCGGGGCGTCTGGCTTTCTGGCGACCTTTGCCGCCGGTATCGGGCTGCGTCGCGCCGAACTGCGCGTGTTTAAAGCCTACCCGCCGGAAGAGCTGAGCGAAGAGCAGCGGGTGCTGCCCGCCGAGGCGCTGGTCAATCCCAACAACCGCCTGGAGCACGCGGGTGAAAGCGGCGGGATGGTGAAATCGGTCGGGCTGGTGGTCAGCGACGCGCTCTCGTTTGGTGATACGATTGAGCGGCTGCTGGCGGCGGCGATGATGGTGGTGCTGGGCGTGACGCTGGCCCACCACTGGAACCTCGACGGCATCCTGCTGGGACTGGCATTATTTATCGTGGTGCGCCCGCTGGCGGTCTGGCTGACGACGCTGCGCTGCGGCATTCCGCCGGTGCGCCGTCTGCTGATCGGCTGGCTGGGAATTCGCGGTATCGGCAGTATTAACTACATCGCCTTCGCCTGGGTACACGGCATGGCGGGACAACAGGCCGAAACAATGGTTGATATGGCGCTGACACTGGTGGTGTGCAGCATTGTCATTCATGGCGTGACGGTCACGCCGCTGCTGAACTGGCGCTCGGCGCGCCTTTCCGCCCGGCAGAACGATGAGTAGACCGTCACCCGACTAAAACAGGAGTGAATATGAAAAAGCCGTTATTGATTCTACTGGGGATGCTGGCGTCATCCGCTGCGCTGGCCGCTGACGATGACACCAATATCCCGCAGGAGAACGTCTATGCCAGCAAGCTGTGCCATATCGTCAGCGGGGAGACCCAGGTCGGCACGGCGGATGCTTACGTGCAGAAAATGAAGAGCTATACCGCGATGAGCAAATCTTCCAGCGCCATGAATCAGCCGGAGTTTGATGAAGATATTGCTAACGAAGTGGCGAACGCCTGGCTGCAGCTGGGCGAAGATGAGCGCGGCAAACTCCGCGCCGACGAGCAGCTTTGCGAGCAAACGGTGATGACGCAGTTTCAGCAGGAAGATTAAGCCGCCTGCTTACGCTGCACAAACGCGCCTCAGGGCGCGTTTTTTTGTGGCATTTTGTGCCGAATTGCGTACATAATCGCCAGCAATTGATATGCGTCACATAATAACAGCGCCGCCATAGACAGGCGCGTCTGAATCAGCGACTGGCATTGACTCAACGGGCATCATGATCACGCGTCGACACTTTCTTTTGGGTTCCGGGGCCCTCCTTCTTTCCATGACCGCAGGCAAACTCTTTGCCCGTGATGAGGTCATTCCCCTGTGGCCGGACGAGCCGCCGGGCGGCGGCGGGCCGTCTGGGCCGCTGCGCGTTAACAAATACGGCTCCTGGTCGAATATTGTCAGCCCGACCATCCAGCGGTTTAAACCGGAAAATCCCAACGGCGAAGCGGTGCTGATCGCGGCGGGCGGCGGCTATAAGTTTATCGGCATGGGGCGCGAGGCCTGGCCAGTGGCGCGCTGGCTTAACAGCAACGGCTATACCGCCTATGTGCTGAGCTATCGCCTGCCGGAAGAGAAGTGGCAGGCGGGCCATCTCGCGCCGCTGCAGGATGCGCAGCGCGCCATTCGCCTGGTGCGTTCGCTGGAGCGTAAAGTGCACGTGCTGGGATTCTCCGCTGGCGGGCATCTGCTCGGCATGGCGGCGGCGCGTCCAGATTTCCGCTCCTATGATCCGCAGGATGAGCTGGATCAGGTGGTGCCGAAAGTCGACAGCGTCGGTTTGATCTATCCGGTGATTACCCTGGAAGCGCCCTATACCCATACCACCACGCACCGCATTCTGGTGGGCAACGGCGCGACGCCGGCAGAAGAGGCGAACTGGTCGGTACAGAACTATGTGACGCGCAGCTATCCGCCTACCTTTCTGGCGCAGGCGGAGGATGACCCCGTCTCTAATCCGTATAACACTGAGCTGATGCGCGATACCTGCCGACGCAACCGCGTGCCGGTGGAGCTGATTGAGATCAGCCGCGGCGGCCACGGCTTCGGCCTTGGCAAGGCGGGCACGCCTGCCGCCCTGTGGGATCAGGCCTACGCGCGCTGGCTCGACCGCCTCAGCTGATCGGGCCAGTATCCGGCGGCTGATTGTCTCCTTCGCCGCCAACGTGTTTATGCCGCTTTCCCGATGCCGATTTTTCCAAAAGGCTGAGAAAAAACCTTTTCTATCAACTCTCTAAAATAAATTTTAATAACTTGTAAAATTCTTTCCGTTATCTCTTAACAGCCCGCCTGCGTAAAGTTCATCTCAATGGAAACACAACATCGCAAACCCTTGAGAGGAATAAGATCATGTCTAAATTCGACCTGCTGGACCCGCAAAACTCGACCCTGATTTTTATCGACCACCAGCCGCAGATGTCTTTCGGCGTGGCAAATATCGATCGCCAGCAGCTTAAAAATAATACCGTCGCCCTGGCCAAGGCCGGAAAAATCTTTAACGTGCCGGTGATTTATACCTCGGTCGAAACCGAAAGCTTTAGCGGCTATATCTGGCCGGAACTGCTGGCGGTCCATCCAGAGTCGAAGCCGATTGAACGTACCTCGATGAACTCCTGGGAAGATGCGAAATTCGTTGAGGCCGTAGAGAAAACCGGACGCAAGAAGCTGATTATCTCTGCGCTCTGGACGGAAGTTTGTCTGACGTTCCCGGCGCTGATGGCCATGAAAGAGGACTATGAAGTCTATGTGGTGACGGACACCTCTGGCGGCACCAGCGTCGACGCTCATGAGCGCTCGGTGCAGCGTATGGTGCAGGCTAGCGCCATCCCGGTCACCTGGCAGCAGGTGCTGCTTGAGTACCAGCGCGACTGGTCACGTAAAGAGACCTATGACGCGGTGATGGATCTGGTGCGCGAACACAGCGGCGCATATGGCATGGGCGTCGATTACGCCTACACCATGGTGCATAAAGCGCCGGCGCGTCAGGCCTGATTTTTACAGCATAAATAACGATTGGGCGAAGGTTCAGCATTGGGCCTTTGCCCTTTATTATCTGTGACTTACCGGTCTCGCTAATGACACTGTTTTTCAGCTGTGTCAGGCTCTGGAGACGTTTTTTTCAGAGTCAGGAAAGATGAAGAAGAAAAACAGTACGCCGACCCCGCACGATGCTACCTTCCGGCAGTTTCTCAGCCAGCCAGATGTTGCGCGCGATTTTATGGAGCTTCATCTTCCGGCGACGCTACGCGCTATATGCGACCTGAGTACGCTGAAGCTGGAGTCCGGCTCGTTTGTTGAGGATGACCTGCGTCCGTACTTCAGCGATGTGCTCTACAGCCTGAAAACCACCAGCGGTGATGACAGCTACGTGCATGTCCTTATTGAACATCAGTCGACGCCGGACAGGCATATGGCGTTTCGGCTGCTGCGTTATGCGGTGGCTGCGATGAAACGTCACCTTGATGCAGGGCACAAGAGACTGCCGCTGGTGGTTCCGCTGCTGTTTTACGCCGGTAAGCGCAGCCCGTATCCGTTCTCTACCCGCTGGCTGGATGCGTTCAGCGATCCGACGCTGGCGGAAAAGGTTTATAGCAATCCTTTTCCGCTGGTAGACGTTACTGTTATCGCTGACGATGAGATAGCCGAGCATCGCAGCATGGCCGCGCTTACCCTGCTGCAAAAACATATCCATCAGCGCGATTTGTCGGAGGTGATGGACAGACTGGCGTCAGTTTTGCTGGCGGGCTGGCTCTCTTCATCACAGATAATATCGCTGGTACACTATATTGTTCAGGCAGGCGAAACCGCAGACGCCAGCGCCTTTGTCCGCGAACTGGCTCAGCGGATACCGCAACAGGAGGACGCACTGATGACTATTGCAGAACAGCTCAGGCAGGAAGGCCGTAAAGAAGGTGAGCTTAAAGGCAAGCTCGAAGGGAAACTCGAAGGAAAGCTCGAAGGCAAGCTTGAAGGGAAGCTCGAAGGGAAAATGGAGGTGGCGCGCAGCTTGCTAAAAATGAAGCTGACACGTGAGGCAATTTTGCAGGCTACGGGGTTGACTGAAGAGGAGCTGAATCGCGCCCAGTTAGCATGATATCACCACAGATGCTGCGCCTTTGCCCGCCTGGCACAGCGGATACCGCAACAGGAGGACGCACTGATGACCATTGCAGAACAGCTCAGGCAAGAAGGCCGCAAAGCAGGTGAGCTTGAAGGCAAGCTTGAAGGGAAAATGGAAGTTGCGCGCAGCCTGCTGAAAATGAACATGCCGCGCGAGACGATTATGCAGGCCACCGGGCTGACGGAAGAAGAGCTGAACCGCATTCAGCCAGCCTGACGAAATAACGTTTCGCCACTACGCTTAGGGCCAGCATCCGCTGGCCCCTCTCTCCGCGCTGGATCAGCGCATCGTCACAAACTCTTCCGCCGCCGTCGGATGGATCGCCACGGTATTGTCGAAATCTTTCTTCGTCGCGCCCATCTTTAACGCCACCGCAAAGCCCTGCAGCATCTCGTCCATGCCGGAACCAATGCCGTGAATACCGACGATCTTCTCCTCTGCGCCAACGCAGACCAGCTTCATGCGGCACGGCTGGCGGTGCTGCGTAACGGCGGTATACATGGCGGTAAATGAAGATTTATAGACCTTCACCTGATCGTCGCCATACTGCTCGCGCGCCTGCGGTTCCGTCAGGCCAACGGTGCCGATTGGCGGATGGCTGAACACCACGGTCGGTACGTTGCTGTAATCCAGATGTTCATCCGGTTTGTTGTTGAACAGGCGCTCTGAGAGACGACGACCCGCTGCGACCGCAACCGGCGTCAGCTCGACCGCGCCGGTATTGTCGCCAACCGCATAAATGCCGTCGACGTTGGTATTCTGATACTTATCGACCTTGATATAGCCTTTTTCATTCAGCGCCACGCCGGTCACCGCCAGGTTCAGGTTGTCAGTCGCCGGTTCGCGGCCGATGGCCCACACCAGGCAGTCGACGGTCTGCTCGCGCCCGTCTTCCAGCTGCAGCGTCAGGCTACCATCGGCGTTCTTCACCACCGCTTTCGGCACGGCGTGGGTGTGCAGCGTCGGGCCTTCGGCGTTCATCACTTCCACCAGCGTGTCGGTGATCAGCGGATCGAAGCTGCGCAGCGGCGCGTGCTTGCGCACGAACAGATGCGTTTCGGAACCCAGCGCGTTAACCACGCCCGCCAGCTCGACGGCGATATAGCCCGCACCGATGACCGCGGTACGCTTTGGCAGCGCGTCCAGTTCGAAGAAGCCGTCAGAGTCGATGCCGTATTCCGCGCCTGGCACGTCGGGATGGCTCGGACGGCCGCCGGTGGCGATCAGAATATGGTCGGCGGTAATGCGCTCGCCGTTCACTTCCACGGTATGGGCGTCGACAAAACGGGCGAAGCCCTTGATGACGTCGACGCTGTTTTTGCCCAGTACGTTATCGTACGAGGTGTGAATGCGATCGATGTAGGCGCTGCGATTTTTTACCAGCGTCTTCCAGTCGAAGTGGTTTACCGTGGTATCGAAGCCGTAATCCGGACCGTAGAGATGGATCGCCTCGGCGATCTGCGCCGCGTGCCACATCACTTTTTTCGGAACACAACCCACATTCACGCAGGTGCCGCCCAGCTCTTTGGCTTCAATCAGAGCGCACTTCTGGCCATACATGGCAGCACGGTTAATCGAAGCGATGCCGCCGCTGCCGCCGCCAATGGCGAGGTAGTCATAATGTCGTGTCATGGTGTGTCCATCCGGTTGCAAGAGTTGGTCGGGATTGTAACGCTGAGAGGCGAGACGGCGCAAAGATTGCGCCTATGATTGTAATAGGGTTGAATTCTCCTCTCACTGACAGGGAAGCATAGCATGCAGCTTACATTTCTTGGCACCGGCGGCGGCGCGCCCAGCCTGCAACGCAACGTCACCTCCATTGCTTTTACCTATTCGCCGCGCGGCGACACCTGGCTCTTCGACTGTGGCGAAGGGACGCAGCTCCAGTACATGCGTTCGCCGCTCAGACCAGGGCGCATGAACAAAATCTTTATTACTCATCTGCACGGCGACCATATTTTCGGCCTGCCCGGTCTGCTCACCAGTCGCTCCATGGGCGGCATTACCGAGCCGCTGACCATTTACGGACCTGAAGGCATCCGGCGCTTTGTCGACACTGCGCTGTCGCTCAGCGGCTCCTATACCGACTACCCGCTGGAAATCGTCGAGATTGAAGCGGGGCCGGTGCTCGACGACGGTGAATTCCGCGTCAGCGCCTGGCCGCTGGTGCATCCGCTGACCTGCTTCGGCTACCGCATCGAGCAGCACGATAAGCCGGGCTTTCTCGATGCCGCGCGCCTGAAAGAAGAGGGGGTGCCGCGCGGGCCGTGGTATCAGCAGCTCAAAGCGGGAGAGCGCGTCACGCTGGAGGATGGACGGGTGATCAACGGCGCGGACTATCTCGGTCCGGCGACCCGAGGCAAAACCCTGGCGATTTTCGGCGATACCGCGCCGACGCCGATGGCGCTGCAGCTGGCGGCCGATGTCGATCTGATGGTGCATGAAGCAACGCTGGAGGCGGCCCTGCAGGAGAAGGCCAACGGGCGCGGCCACTCCACGACGCTACAGGCGGCGCAGGTGGCGAAAGAGGCGGGTGCAAAGCGCCTGATCGCCACACATTTCAGCTCGCGCTATCTGCCGCGCGACATGCCGCGTTTGCTGGAGGAGTGCCGCTCAATATTTCCGAATACCGAGCTGGCACAGGATCTGGCGGTGTTTACGCTGTAGCTTATTCCGGCACCAGCTGTGTCACGGTGGCGTGGCCGATTCCGGCAGGCACCAGCTTCTGGTGCAGCCAGGGCAGCAGCTCGTTCATCTGCTGCGCCAGCTTCCACGGCGGGTTGACGACGATCATGCCCGATGCGGTCATGCCGCGCTGATCGCTGTCCGGACGCACCGCCAGCTCAATCTGCAGAATATTACGGATGCCGGTCGCCTCGAGATCGCGCAGCATATGCTTGATCTGCTGACGCAGCACCACCGGATACCAGAGCGCATAAACGCCAGTGGCGAAGCGCTTGTGGCCCTCATGGATCGCCTTTACCACCGCCTGATAATCGCTTTTCAGCTCATAGGGAGGATCGATCAGGATCAGGCCGCGGCGGGTCGGCGGCGGCAGTTTCGCCTTCAGCTGCTGGTAGCCGTCGGCGCGCTCGACGCGGGCGCGGCTGTCTTTCAGAAACTCGCCGCGCAGCAGCGGGTAGTCGCTGGAGTGCAGTTCGGTAAGCTGCAGCTTATCCTCTGCGCGCAGCAGGTGGCGCGCGATCAGCGGCGAGCCAGGATAGTAGCGCAGCGTGCCGTTGGGGTTCAGGTCGCGAATCGCGTTGAAGTAGGGCTTCAGCAGCTCCGGCGCGTCCGGCTGCTGCCAGATGCGGGCGATACCTTCCAGATACTCGCCGGTCCGCTCGGCGTGCTCGCCGCTCAGCAGATAACGGCCTGCGCCAGCATGGCTGTCGAGGTAGAGGAACGGCTTTTCTTTCTCTTTCAGTGCGCTGATGATCAGGCTCTGTACGGTGTGTTTCAGCACGTCGGCATGATTGCCGGCGTGAAAACTGTGGCGATAGCTCAGCATAACAGTGGGGATTCCGCGTTGGCGTAAAAAGGCGTACTGCAAGTAAGCGGGATTATACCTGCTGAAGGCAAAAAATGCTGGCCGATTCTCCGTCACCTGCCCGCGCGACACGTTTCTTCGCGGCGCAGCCTGGCTGGCATTGATTTTCGCTACACTTAACCGCATGTTAGTAAGATTGCGTTGCGCGCCTCGCGCGCCCCATACATTGAACAAGGACTGCGCTATGACCAATCCATTACTCCAGCCTTTTACGCTGCCGCCTTTCTCCGCCATTCAGCCTGAGCATGTGGTGCCTGCCGTGACCGAGGCGCTGAACGAATGTCGCGCGGCGGTGGAGAAGGTGGTGGCGCAGGGCGCGCCCTACACCTGGGACAACCTGGTGCAGCCGCTGGCTGAGGTCGACGACCGTCTCGGCCGCATTTTCTCGCCGGTCAGCCATCTTAACTCGGTGAAAAACAGCCCGGAGCTGCGTCAGGCCTATGAGCAGACGCTGCCGCTGCTTTCCGAATACAGCACCTGGGTTGGCCAGCATGAAGGGCTCTACCAGGCCTATCGCGATCTGAAAGAGGGCGAGAGCTTCGCCGCGCTCGACGTGGCGCAGCAGAAAGCGGTCGATAATGCGCTGCGCGATTTTGAGCTCTCCGGCATTGGCCTCGATAAAGAGAAGCAGCAGCGCTACGGCGAGATTGCCGCGCGTCTTTCTGAGCTGGGCTCCGTCTACAGCAACAACGTGCTGGACGCAACCATGGGCTGGAGCAAACTGATCGCTGACGAAAGCGAACTCTCCGGCATGCCGGAAAGCGCGCTGGCAGCGGCGAAAGCGCAGGCCGAAGCCAAAGATCAGGAAGGCTGGCTGCTGACGCTGGATATTCCAAGCTATCTGCCGGTGATGACCTACTGCGACAACGCCGCACTGCGCGAAGAGATGTACCGCGCCTATTCGACGCGCGCCTCCGATCAGGGGCCGAACGCCGGTAAATGGGACAACGGCCCGATCATGGCGGAAGAGCTGGCGCTGCGTCACGAGCTGGCGCAGCTGCTGGGCTTCGACTCCTACGCCGACAAATCGCTGGCGACCAAGATGGCGGAAAACCCGTCGCAGGTGCTCGACTTCCTGAACGATCTGGCGGAACGTGCCCGTCCGCAGGCGGAAAAAGAGCTGACGCAGCTGCGCGCCTTTGCCCAAAAAGAGTACGGCGTCAGCGAACTGAATCCGTGGGATCTCACCTACTACGGCGAAAAACAGAAGCAGCATCTCTACACCATCAGCGACGAACAGCTGCGCCCTTACTTCCCGGAAGCGCGCGCCGTTAACGGCCTGTTTGAGGTGGTTAAACGCATTTACGGCATCACCGCCAAAGAGCGTACCGACGTCGATGTTTACCATCCTGACGTGCGCTTCTTCGATCTGTTCGATGAGAGCGGCGAGCTGCGCGGCAGCTTCTATCTCGACCTCTACGCGCGTGAGCACAAGCGCGGCGGTGCCTGGATGGATGACTGCGTCGGCCAGATGCGCAAAGCCGACGGCACGCTGCAGAAGCCGGTCGCTTATCTCACCTGCAACTTCAACCGTCCGGTGAACGGCAAGCCCGCGCTCTTTACTCACGACGAAGTCACCACGCTGTTCCACGAATTCGGTCACGGTCTGCATCATATGCTGACGCGCATCGAAACCCCGGGAGTTTCCGGCATCAGCGGCGTGCCGTGGGATGCGGTCGAACTGCCGAGCCAGTTTATGGAGAACTGGTGCTGGGAGCCCGAGGCGCTGGCCTTTATTTCCGGCCACTATGAAACCGGCGAACCGCTGCCGGAAGCGCTGCTCGAGAAAATGCTGGCGGCGAAGAACTACCAGGCGGCGCTGTTTATCCTGCGTCAGCTGGAGTTCGGCCTGTTCGATTTCCGCCTGCACGCCGAGTTCGACCCGGCGAAAGGCGCACAGATCCTCGAAACCCTGCGCGAAGTGAAAAAGCGAGTGGCGGTGGTGCCGAGCCCGGAATGGGGCCGTTTCCCGCACGCCTTTAGCCATATCTTCGCAGGCGGCTATGCGGCGGGTTACTACAGCTATCTTTGGGCAGACGTGCTGGCGGCAGACGCCTATTCGCGCTTCGAGGAAGAGGGCATCTTTAACCGTCAGACCGGTCAGTCGTTCCTCGACAACATCCTGACGCGCGGCGGTTCGGAAGAGCCAATGGAGCTGTTCAAACGCTTCCGCGGCCGCGAGCCGCAGCTGGATGCGATGCTGGACCATTACGGCATCAAGGGATAACGGCTGCAGTGAAGATCTGTTTGATTGATGAATCGGGCGCCGGAGACGGCGCCTTGTCGCATCTGGCGCAGCGCTGGCAGCTGGAGCATGACGAAGGCTGCGTACTGACGCTGGTGCAGACGCCGACGCATCTTGAACTGCGCAAGCGTGACGAGCCGAAGCTGGGCGGCATTTTTGTCGACTTCGTCTCTGGCGCGATGGCGCACCGTCGCCGCTTTGGCGGCGGACGCGGCGAGGCGGTGGCAAAAGCGGTTGGCGTGAAGAGTGGTTATCTGCCGGACGTGGTGGATGCGACCGCCGGTTTAGGGCGCGATGCCTTCGTGCTGGCGGCGATTGGCTGCCGCGTGCGCATGCTGGAGCGTCATCCGGTCGTGGCGGCGCTGCTGGATGATGGCCTGCAGCGCGGCTATCAGGATGCGGAGATCGGCGGATGGCTGCGCGAGCGGCTGACTCTGATCCATGCGCCCAGCGCGCAGGCACTCGGCGAGATTACGCCTGCGCCGGACGTGGTCTATCTCGATCCGATGTATCCCCACCGGCAGAAGAGCGCGATGGTGAAAAAAGAGATGCGGGTGTTTCAGTCGCTGGTCGGTGCTGACGAGGATGCCGATGCGCTGCTGGCGCCTGCGCGCCGTCTGGCAAAGAAGCGTATCGTGGTGAAGCGCCCCGACTATGCGCCGCCGCTGGCGGGGGTCGCAACGCAGTCGGCGGTGGTGACTAAAAGTCATCGCTTCGATATTTATCCGTCGCTCGACCGGCAAATATAAAGCTCAGATTGCCCTAAATAAAAAAGCGTGCCTGATACAGCATCGGGCACGCTTTTAGCGGTTGAGCTTAATTTTATTTAATTTCAGGTGTGCTGCAGTTTTGAAATTAAATCAGGACGCCAGTTTGGTCAGGAAGCTTGAAAAAGAGGCGTGGAAACCTTTTGCAACGCTCAGGCCAAAAGCTTTATAAGAAAGGCCAATTTCCCGACCAATATCGGCGGTTTCCGTTAGCGTTTTTACCGTGCTGTCGAGCAAAGTCGACACCTGGGTCAGCGCTTCATTGACGTTTCCAATAAATTCATTCAGGCCTGCACCGCTTACCGCAGCAATTTCATTCTGGTTAATTTCTCTCATCATCAATATCCTTATCAAGTGGTTAAGCCATTTAATTATGCCCGAACTGCCGCTTATGCAGCAGCCAAAGCAGATTGAATATAATAAGCGTCCGCTATTTTGCATATAGTAAAATATTGATAATCGCCCGCCTGCCACACATCGTTAATTAACCAGGCGGCTATTAATAGCGGGCTGATGTTGTCATGAAAATAACGAGGGCTTTCTGGCTGGAGGCTAGTGGCGGCTGAACGTTCTGGCAATGAAACAGAACAGGGGTTTTGGCGGCGCTGAGCGCCTTAAAAAGGCAGACTTTTACGTCATGAGAGGCGAAAGGGAAACGATAAAAGCGGATATAGCGCAGGGGAAGCGTTAGCTCAACGGCTAAAAAAAGCCGACTCGCGCCGGCTTTTTTCGCAGCAGTTATTCGTCTTCTGCGTCGCGCAGCGGAACGATCAGCATATCAATATGCACGGTGTTAATCAGCTGGCGCGCCGACGACATCAGCTTGCTCCAGAAATCTTGATGGTGGCCGCACACCACTAAATCCACATCATATTTTTTAATCGCATCGACCAGCACCTGGCCGAGATCGCCGCTGCCGCTCAGGGTCTCGCTAATAGGGTAGCCTGCCGCATCCGACAGCCCACGCAGCGCGGTGTGGGTCTCTTCCGAGATACGCTTCTGCATATCGCCCAGATTGACGTCAATCAGGCCGGTGTAGAGATCGGAGTAGTTCACGTCGACGTGAATCAGCGAAATTTTGGCGTCATAGGGGCGCGCCAGCGAGACGGCTTTATCCACCAGCAGCTGGCTTTCGGGAGAAAGGTCTACCGCAATCAGGATATGTTTATAAGCCATGATATAACTCCTTTCACAAGATTCAGGATGGCGACCTGTCTTCCTCTCGCGTCATTGCCTGCGCAATCCTTTACGCGAACGGGCGATATGTGTCACCAGTTACCCTGTCGGCGTTCCCGACAGATAGTTGTTATGTCTTTAGTATAGCGGCGACGGTTAACAAATGCTGCTGTACGCGCTTCGGTTGTGAATAAGATCAAGGCTTAGCGCCTTTTTCGCTCGCGGCGAACGAAAATCATCGCTGGAAAAGAGTTTAAAACTTCTCCTACACTACAAATTAACGGTGGGACTTCTCAGGTGCCGACCGCGTAAGCTTGCTAAAAAACAGAGATCTGTTCAGGTCATTCAGTGGTCGGCTTTTCCCGTGGAGCATGAAGCGCAGCCGCGCTCCATTCCGTCTCCGCGGCTCCAGCTGGGAGGGAAATATGATCAGCACTATCGCGCTTTTCTGGGCTCTTTGTGTGGTGTGTATTGTGAATATGGCGCGCTACTTTTCTTCTTTGCGCGCGCTGCTGGCGGTGCTGCGAGGCTGCGATCCCTTACTCTATCAGTATGTCGACGGGGCTGGCTTTTTTACCTCGCACGGTCAGCCGAGCAAGCAGGTGCGGCTGGTGCGTTATATCTGGGCAAAACGTTATCTTGACCATCATGACGAGGAGTTTATTCGTCGCTGCGAGCTGGTGCGCGGTCAGTTCATCTTAACCAGCGCCTTGTGCGGGTTAGTGATCCTCAGCCTGATTTGTCTGGCGATCTGGCACTAGCAATAAAAAAGGGCGACCTGCGTCGCCTTTGATTTTTGTGCGTGGCTTATACCAGCTTCAGCGCCAGCCAGTAGAGGCTGCCTGACAGCACAATACAGACCGGCAGCGTAAAGACCCACGCCATGGCGATATTCTTGATGGTGCGGCTCTGTAGCCCGCCGCCGTCTACCAGCATGGTACCCGCGACTGACGACGACAGAATATGCGTGGTCGAAACCGGCATGCCCGTATAGCTGGCGATACCGATGGAAACCGCCGCGGTAACCTGCGCCGACATACCCTGCGCGTAGGTCATGCCTTTTTTACCAATCTTCTCGCCGATGGTGGTGGCGACGCGGCGCCAGCCGATCATGGTGCCGATGCCCAGCGCCAGCGCGACTGCCATGATGATCCATACAGGCGCATACTCGATGGTGCCCAGCAGATCGGTTTTCAGCTTGCCGAGGAAGCGTTTATCGTCGGCGCTGGTTTCCGGCAGCTTGGCCGCCTTGTCGGCGGTATCGGCGATGCACAGCAGCAGACGACGCATCTGACTGCGCTGCTCGACGCTAAGCTGCTCGTAGCTTTGCAGATTGGTATTCAGCAGGCCCTGTGCGCGCTGCACCGCCTGCAGCGCACGGGCGCTGTCGCAGTGGAACTCTTTCGGGCCGGACGCCGTCTCTTCCGGCGTCGGCAGGGCAGGCGGCGCCATCTGAACGATGTGCGTCAGCGCCTCGCTGTGCTGCTGATAATATTGTTCGAGGTGATTAACCGCGTCGCGCGTGCGCGTGATGTCGTAGCCGCTGGCGTTCATATTGACCACGAAACCTGCCGGCGCGACGCCAATCAGCACCAGCATAATCAGGCCGATGCCTTTCTGACCATCGTTAGCGCCGTGCGAGTAGCTGACGCCGATTGCCGACACGATCAGAGCGATACGCGTCCAGAACGGCGGCTTTTTCTTGCCGTCGATTTTTTCGCGATCAGCGGGCGTCATATGGATGCGTGCGCGCTTTTTGGTGCTGCTCCAGTAGCGACGCAGCAGGAAAATCAGGCTGCCTGCGATGATCAGACCGACAATCGGCGACAGAATCAGCGACAGAAAGATATTGATGACTTTAGGGATGTTCAGCGCGTCGATTACCGAGGTGCCGGTCATCAGCGCATTGGTCAGGCCGATGCCGATGATGGCGCCAATCAGCGTGTGCGAACTGGAGGCCGGCAGACCGAGATACCAGGTGCCGAGGTTCCAGATAATCGCTGCCAGCAGCATGGAAAAGACCATCGCCAGCCCGTGCGCAGAGCCAACATTTAATAGCAGGTCGGTAGGAAGCATATGCACGATAGCGTAAGCGACGCTTAAGCCACCCAGCAGAACGCCAAGGAAGTTAAATACGCCCGCCATCACCACAGCAAGCTGCGCGCGCATTGCGCGGGTATAGATCACCGTGGCAACTGCGTTGGCCGTGTCGTGAAAGCCGTTGATTGCTTCATAGAACAATACAAACAGCAGGGCAAGAACCAATAACAGGCCGGTACTGAGGTCAAGACCAGCGAACAAATGTAGCATACAGATTACGCCATTTTGAGGACATGAGCGCGGCGCATTATCTGCGACAACGCAGGGTATGGGAAAGCAAAATATAGCCTTGTTTTGACTTGAGAATGTATCAAGCTGCCCGGTTTCGCCTAAAAGTGCCGTAAAATGAACTGGTTACATTATGACATAATTACGACAATTTTTTGACGCTGGCGTCATGCAGAGCAGACCTCTACAATCAGCGCCTCTGAAAACAGGCGGGACAAAGGCAGTGGAAAAGTTTGACGTTATTATTATCGGTGCCGGCGCGGCGGGACTGTTTTGCGCGGCGCAGGCCGGGCAGCGAGGCCGACGCGTGCTGTTGCTGGATAACGGCAAAAAGCCCGGGCGCAAGATCCTGATGTCAGGCGGCGGGCGCTGCAACTTCACCAATATGTATACCGATCCGACCGCCTATCTGTCGCACAATCCCCACTTCTGCAAGTCCGCGCTGGCGCGCTACACCCAGTGGGATTTTATCGATCTGGTTAACCGTCATAACATTGCGTATCACGAAAAGACGCTGGGGCAGCTGTTCTGCGACGACTCGGCGGCGCAGATTGTCGATATGCTGACGGCGGAGTGTGAAAAGGGCAAGGTGACGCTGCGCCTGCGCAGCGAAGTGCTGAGCGTGGCGCGCGAAGCGTCGGGCTATACGCTGCAGCTCAACGGCGCGACGGTGCAGGCGGAAAAGCTGGTGATCGCCAGCGGCGGTCTCTCGATGCCGGGCCTGGGCGCCACGCCGTTCGGCTATAAGGTTGCCGAGCAGTTCGGCCTGAAGGTCTATCCGACCCGTGCCGCCCTGGTGCCTTTTACCCTGCATAAGCCGCTGCTGGAGCGGCTACAGACGCTCTCCGGCGTGGCGCTCGATACCACCATTGAGGCGCAGGACGGCACCCTGTTCAAAGAGGCGATGCTCTTCACCCACCGCGGCCTGTCTGGTCCGGCGGTGCTGCAAATCTCCAGCTACTGGCAGCCGGGCGAGCAGGTTACCGTTAACCTGTCGCCCGCCACCTCGATAGAAGAATTCATCAATGCGCAGCGCCAGGCGCATCCCAATCTGAGCCTGAAAAATAGCCTGGCGAAGCTGCTGCCGAAACGGCTGGTAGAGGTGTTGCAGGAGCTGGGGCAGGTGCCGGACGTCACGCTGAAGCAGCTTAACGGCAAGCAGCAGGCCGAACTGGCGCAGACGCTGCACCAGTGGCGCGTGCAGCCCAACGGCACAGAAGGCTATCGCACCGCCGAGGTGACGCTGGGCGGCGTTGATACCACGCTGCTCTCGTCGAAGACGATGGAAGCCCGCGACGTACCGGGACTCTATTTTATCGGCGAGGTGGTGGATGTGACCGGCTGGCTGGGCGGCTATAACTTCCAGTGGGCATGGAGTTCAGCCTGGGCGTGCGCGCAGGCGCTGTAAGATTTGAATGAAGGAGGCCAAAAATATATTTGGCCTTGATAAACTTGATTAAACATAATTTTTTGCTGTTGCTCTTAACGAATCAGTAAAATTATAGATATCATTAAGGTTGGCTATGGGATGGCGTGTTTCTTTTTTATCGATATCGAAAATGCCTATGTATAGCTGGCTTCGGTTGAAGTGAAGGCGACAAACAGGTTTGCGATTATTATCGTCAACTAAAATTCCAAAATAGCTTTGTGTATCGCGGTAGTTAATTCGGTCTGGCTCAATTATCTTCCTTATGATTGCTTTAACAATATGAAATCCTTCAATCTCTTTTTCAGTGGTAACAATTAAAGTACTTTCTTTATCCTCTTCTACAGACGGTAGGTTTGAGGTGTTAATGTCAGTTGTGCTTTGAATGGATGTGCCGCTTATCGCTGATTTAAGTCTTTCATTTACTTGATCGTTTAACCACTGGGTTGCCGCTTTCTTGGTAAGGTTTAAAAATAGTTCTTTAACCTTTTGAGTCATCATTCCTTCATAAACTTTCGATGCGAAAAGTCGAACGAACTCTTCTTCAGGATTATTAAACTGTATTGATATGAGTTTTTTTATTTGACTGATATATTTTAGTTCGCCTGCTGCATTAACAATTGATTCAACATCAAATGCGCTTTTAGTTAGTTTTACCAATTCTGGTACCAGATGTTCATCAATATCCAGCAAATCTAACTCAAGGAACGGCTTTTCATCCATTTTATTTGGCGCGTCAAGATCGGTAAAAATTTATAAGTTTGACCGTTTGTTAAAATAGAAATGCGCGCGTTTGTTACGTGGAAATAGCGAAATAGCTGCGATGCATGGTTAATGTTAAGTGGCTCGCCTATTTTTTACATTCGATAAGTATTTGGATGTCTCCATTTTTTAAAATGGCATAATCAATTTTTTCGCCCTTTTTTGTTCCTACATCGCAAACAAATTCGGGTATAACCTCTGTCGGATCAAAAACATCATAACCCAGTACCTGATTTATGAAAGGCATAACAAAAGCACTTTTAGTCGCTTCCTCTGTTTTAATAACAGAGGATTGTTGCCTGATTTTTTTTGCAAGCGCGCTAAGATTTTCAATGATATCCATAATTCACCATTAGTTGTGATGAGTGCATTTGATTTTTAAAGGAACTTTCTTTTTTATACAGTTAACACCAAGTAAGTTAAAAATCGCATAATAGAGTGTGATCATCCATAAAAAAGACGCACCGTAAGTCAGCAATCGTTATTGCTTATTTTTAATTGAATTATTTCTGTTTGTCAATTCTGTGTGATTTTGTTAAATTCGATAAAATACAACAAGTTAAGTAAATAAAGGCTGTCACCTTACGTAAAACTTTTAATTTTTATGTGTTAAGTCATGATTATAAATAGCTACCCATATTTAATATTGTAACAATTCTAATGCTAGCATTTAATATTGTGTGTTTTTTCTTTGTGGGGTTTTATCCTTTTTATGACAAAATCTAGCAGTTGGGATTTAGAAATGATTGCTTCAAATTTATGAAAATATTTTGATTTTGTTCAGTTTTAACAATTCTTGTTATCTTTTTTTTGCTGAAGTTACATTTTTTTACGAGTGCGCAGCTTTTACGAAAAAAATGAATTGAATTTTTAACTTTTTTGAACAAGATAAATGTTATATGAGAGTGAATTAACAGAATTAGTGTCATGTTTATTATGCGCTTTGTAATTTATTAAATTTCCTCTAAATCAATTCAATAGTAGTCAACAATACTTAACGTGTTTAATTATCTTTTGCTTGTTAAATCAAATGGATAGGAAATGTAAGGTTGATGGGTTGAAGGTGAGCATCCTATCCATTCATAAATGTAATATTCTTCGAAAAGACTGTTTTCTTACGCCTTACATTGCTTCTTGCTATAAACAGGCTTGGGATAAAAAATAAAATTTCCTATCACTTTACCGGCTTGCTCTCCTTCTGCCGCTTCGCTAATTAGCTGACTCGCAACACTTTTAGACTAATCCGCCTGGCGCGTTTGCCGCCCCGATTTCATACTTCTGATTTACCACAAAGGAGATCCGCCCCCAATGCTCACCTTTATGCGTTCCCTGTTTTCCAGCCCCGAGAGCTTTATCAGAGGCATGTCACGTCAGGATCTGAATGAATCCATCGCCGACGGCGAGCGCATCATCATTGATGAGGACGGCAACGCTTCGGTAAACGTGCTGAGTGAGGAAGTGCATGAGGATTTCGCCCGCCACGTCGAAACGCTAAAAGGAGTTTAAGATGGGTACGGCGATATTCATGGTGCTTATGGTCTGCGGCTACTGGTACACCAGCCGCGATCTCTCCAGTCGGTTCAAGGTCCGGCGCAGTATCGGCTGGGATGTCTATTTCCTGGTGGCGCTCTACGGCTGTATTTTCGTACTGCAAGGGATGCTAGCGACGGCTATCGTCTGGCTGCTGTTGCTGCTTGTTTCCAGTCTGGCCAATGCGCTGCAGATAATACCCGGCGAGCATCTACGCTGGCAGATGGAGTTTATGAACTGGAGCTTTCTTGGCATCCAGGCGCCGGTCGTGGTGATGCTCGCCTTCGCGGTGCTGTTCTGCATGTATCGCTCTAACTGGTCGGAAAGCGCACGTCTTAACAGCAGCGGACGGCAGGATCTCTATCAGCAGCTCTCTAAATCCAACGGCGTTGAGCAGCTGCTTTACCAGTGCATGCAAGAGGGCGAGCTGGCGTGGATCACGCTCAAGTCGCGCCGCATCTATATCGGTATGGTGCATGCCGCCACCTTTGAGTATGAGAACACCGCGAACATCGTGATTATTCCTATGCTCAGCGGCTATCGCGACAGCAAAACGCTCAGCATGTCGATTGAACATAACTACAGCCGCTGGTATGCAGAGCACGGCATTACGCTCACTTCCGAACCGAAAAACGCCATGGCATTCCGTAAGGTGCTGATGGTGGACCAGATAGAGAGTCTGTCGCTATTTGACCCGGCCAGCGCCAGTTCGCTGGCGATGACGCATCACGACGGCGTGCCGATGGAGATTGAAGGCTCCTTTACGCCACATTCTCTGCCGTAAACAGCCGCAGGGCGACGTTGCCGTCCAGATAGGTATCGGGCTGATAGCCGCTCTCCAGATGACGCAGCAGCAGCTCGATCGCCAGACGCGCGTGCTGCTGCGCGTTCTGATCCAGCGCAAAGTCCAGCTCATCATGACGCAGCAGCTGACGCGTAATTGAATAAAGCTCGTGGGTAATATAGCCGCACTGACCAAGAAGCTGATGGGCGCGCAGCGTTTCGCTCACTTCGCTGTTGCCCATCCCGGTGTTATACAGGCCCGCCACATGCTGCGACTGCGACAGACTCTGGTCCAGCAGCGTGCGGATGGTGTCGCGCTGATCGAGGCCGAACAGCACTTCGCGCAGATGACGCTGCGGCGCGCGCTGCATCATGACCTCGCGAAACCCCGCGATACGCTGACGGTGCGCCCAGTAATCGAAGCGGCCGCTCACCATCACAATATCGCCCGGCTGATGTACGATCTTGCTCATCAGCAAACCCGCGGTGCGACCGGCCTGGTATTGATCGATGCCGACGTGACAGAGGCGATCCGCGTCGGGCAGGTCGGTTACGATGGTGATAACCGGCACGCCGCGGCTGCGGCACAGCGCCAGCGCGCGATAGATGGGCGGGTAGTCATGGCCGAAAACGATGATGCCGTCGCGGGTGCTGCTGCGGGCGATAATGCTTTGCGCCAGCTTGTCCGGCTGTGACTCCGCGACCAGCGTTTTGTGCAGCGTAATACGCCGATAGCCCAGTTCGCCCGCCGCCTCGCCAAAATAGCGCACCAGCTGCTGGAAAAACGAGGAGCCGTTATTGCTGAGAAACACCTCTACCTGCCAGGGATGACGATACTCCTCCGGCAGTAATCGCTTGAGGCCAATATCGCGCGCCGCTTTTAATACCTTGCGCGTCGTCTCCGGGGATACCCCGCCGCGTTCGTTTAATACCCGATCAACGGTTGCGATGCCGACGCCCGCTATTTTTGCCACCATCTCAAGGGTGAGTTTTTTCATTATTACTCCAGGCATAACGTTATTTGTCATGCCGTTACCGCTGCGTACTTTACACGGGCGCCGTTTTACCGGCTGGCGTCTGTTAAACAGGATCGCTATTTTAATAAGTGTGCCAACCGTTGCGCTAGCCTGATTTAATGAAATTTTATGTCGCAGTTAACGCACGTTAATTCTGGCGAAAAATGCAGCGAATAAAATGCCGATCTAACGTGACGAGCGTTATTTCAGCACTCCTTCAGCATCTACGTTGATAACGCCGCCAGAAATGTGAAGTTTAACTTACTGAAAAAGTTGGTTTTATGTCGCCGGATGATGGCTTTACATCAACGCTGCGCTTTCCGAAAGTAGGTTAAAAATTTATGATTATTTTGTTGTTAATTGATTGATAGCGATTTTTTGTATTAACAACCAGCCTCTGAACGGAACAAAGCTTTCCGCCGATGAGCAGAGCACATAATAAAAAAATAACGCTGTCGCCGGATAAAAGGCGCGCAGGAGATTGCCATGCCCGAAATAGTTTACCTGGTATGGTTTCCTCTCCGTTAATTAAATGAATGCAGTTAATGTGATCAATTTCTTGGCAGGGAAAATATGAAACGCAGAGAGTTTCTCACTTCCGTGGCCGCCCTGGGGGTAGCCTCGTCGCTGCCTGTGGCAAAAGCGGAAACCGTGCAGGGCGGGCAACCCTGGGAACCCGGCAAAGTCAGTACGCCGCCTGTGCCGCGCAAAGGCGGCCTGCAGTATCTGACGCAGCATGAATTCGACACCGTTGGCGCTATCGCTGAACGCTTTATTCCCGCTGACGAGCTAAGCATCAGCGGCAAAGAGGCGGGCTGCGCCACCTTTATCGATCGCCAGCTGGCGGGCGATTACGGCAACGCAGTGGCGATCTATCGCCTGGGACGCTTTGTCAAAGGCACCCCTGAGCAGGGACCGCAGTCGCCGCTGACGCCCGCGCAGCGCTACCGGCAGGGTCTCGCCGCGCTTGATGCATACACGTCCAAAACCTTCGGTAAAACCTTTGTTGCGCTAAGTGGCGACCAGCAGGACGATCTGCTGCGCCGTATGGAGGCGAACCAGATCGATCTGGGCGCGGAGGTAGAGACCAAAGTCCTCTTCGAGCTGCTGCTGCAGAACGTACGCGAAGGCTTTTTGTCCGACCCTATTTACGGCGGCAACAAAGAGATGGCGAGCTGGAAAATGATCGGTTTTCCCGGTGCACGCTATGACTTCCGCGACCTGATTGGCAAAAAAGGGAAGAAGCTCAACATCATCCCGACCAGCCTGATTGATAACACCCTTTGACTCTTCAGTCTGACTGAGCAGTGAGTTAACACATGCAAAATATTCGTCCGAAAGCTGACGCCGTAATCGTCGGCCTGGGCTGGTGCGGCTCGTTGATTGCCGAAGAGCTGACGCGCGCCGGCCTGAATGTGGTCGCTATCGAACGCGGCCCCTGGTTTGAAACCGCCACCGATTTCCCCCCCTCTGTCGATACCGACGAACTGCGCTGGGATACCCGCCGCAGCATGCTGCTGCCGCCTGCGGTAGAGACCACCACCTTCCGTAACAACCGTTCGGAAACTGCGCTGCCAACGCGCGAATGGAACCTGAACGAGCTGGGCTATAACGTCGGCGGCTCCGGCACGCACTGGGCCGGCATGGCATGGCGCTTTACGCCGTGGGATCTGCAGCCTTATACCCAGACGGTCGCGCGCTACGGCAAAGAGAAGATAGCTAAAGGCCTGATCCTGCAGGACTGGGGCGTTACCTACGATGAGCTGGAACCGTTCTACGATCGATTTGAGAAAATCGCTGGCGTCTCCGGTAAAGCGGGCAGGCTTAACGGCGAAATCGTGCCTGACGGCAACCCGTTCGAAGGCAACCGCAGCAGCGACTATCCGCTGCCGCCGCTGGAGAGCACGCGCCTGACCGATCTGTTCCGCGATGCGG
Organism: Enterobacter sp. BRE11; assembly: GCF_031844285.1. Lineage (NCBI taxonomy): Bacteria > Pseudomonadati > Pseudomonadota > Gammaproteobacteria > Enterobacterales > Enterobacteriaceae > Enterobacter > Enterobacter sp. BRE11. Next base: position 144,527 of record NZ_JAUZUX010000007.1, on the reverse strand, counting down.
CGAAATCCCTTGGCCAGCATCCTTTTATGGTGCCCGCCGGACAAACATCGCGCGCCTACGTGAATCCGCTCGGCGTGCGCATGGGGCCGTGCACCTACTGCGGCTACTGCCTCTACTACGGCTGCGGCAACTTCTCCAAATCGAGCCCGAACGCCTGCGTGATCCCGGCGCTGATGCAGCGCGAAAACTTTACCGTGCTGACCGATTCCGCCGTGGTACGCGTAAATAAGGCCGAAGACGGCAAAACTGCCACCGGCGTCACCTATATCGACAAGAATAAAAAAGAGTGGGTGCAGCCTGCCGATATGGTGATCCTGTCGGCGTTTCAGATGCAGAACGTGCGCCTGCTGCTGCTGTCGAAAATCGGCCAGCCTTACGATCCGGAAACCAAAACCGGCACGGTGGGACGCGCTTACAGCTTCCAGACTGTCTCCGGCGCCAGCCTGTTTTTCGAAGATGAATACCTTAACCAGTTTATCGGCGCAGGCGCGCTCTCGCAGCAGGTTGATGACTGGAACGGCGATAACTTCGACCACAGCGACAAAGACTTTATCGGCGGCGCCGGCATTCTGGTGGTGGCGCGCGGCGCGCGTCCTATCGGCAACGCTGACGCACTGCCGCCGGGCACCCCGCGCTGGGGCAAGGCGTGGAAAAAGGCGTATACCCACGCTTTCCAGAACGCCACCTTTATTTTCGGCCAGGGTACCAGCTTCTCGCACGAAGATTACTACCTCGATCTCGACCCGGAATACAAAGACGACAACGGCAATCCGCTGCTGCGCGTCACGTTCGACTACAACGAAAACGACCGCCGTTCGGCGAAGTTTATCGAAGAGAAAAGCGTCGAAATCGGGAAGGCGATGGGGGCGAAAACCGTTATCGGCACCAACTCGGCGGCAGGCAAATATTCGCCCTACAACTTCGCCAGCGACCACACCATCGGCGGCGCGGTGATGGGCACCGATCCGAAAACCAGCGTCCTTAACCGCTATCAGCAGAGCTGGGATATGCACAACCTGTTTGTGCTCGGCGCCTCCTCGTTTCCTAATAATGCAGGCTACAACCCAACCGGTACCATCGGCGCGCTTAGCCTCTGGACGGCGAAGGCGATTATCGATCGCTACCTGAAAAACCCCGGCCCACTGGTAAAGGTGTGATATGAAAAAGAGAACCCTTGCAGGCGGCGCGGTGGTCATCGCAGGCGCTATCGCCGCCGGTTTGCTGTGGCAGAACGGCGATACCTCTGCCGATGAGGTGGCGGATAACCAGACGCTGACCAGCCAGCCGCCCGCGGCAGCGGATGCCGCTGCGGTGGCGCGCGGCAAATATATCGCCATTGCAGGCGACTGCGTGGCGTGCCATACCGCGCCGGGCAGCAAAAAGGCCTTCGCGGGCGGCTACTCAATCAGCACGCCGTTCGGCGGCATTTTCGCCAGCAATATTACGCCGGATAAAGAGACGGGCATCGGCAACTGGACCGAACGCGACTTCTACCGGGCGGTGCGGCACGGCAAAGGCAAAGAGGGCGAGCATCTCTATCCGGCGATGCCCTACAACGCCTACGTGAAGGTCAGCGATCAGGATATGCATGACCTGTGGATGTATATGCGCTCGGTAAAACCGGTGCATTATCAGATACCGGAAACTAACCTGGGCTTTCCCTATAACATCCGTCTGGCGATGATGGGCTGGAATCTGCTTTTCTTCCGCAACAGCGGCTTCGAAAGCGATCCAGGCAAGTCCGCCGAGTTTAATCGCGGCGCCTATCTGGTCGAGGGACTGGAACACTGCGGCGCCTGCCATACGCCGAAGAACCTGCTCGGCGGCGATACCGGTGACTATTTACAGGGCAGCAACCTCAGTGAGTGGCATGCGCCGGACCTGACGTCGAATCGCGATGTTGGCATCGGACGCTGGAGCAACGCACAGATTGTCGACTATCTGAAGCTGGGCAGTAACCATGTCGCCGTGGCGTCCGGCCCGATGGCGGAAGCGGTCACCAACTCGACGCAGTATCTGAGCGACGCCGATCTGCGCGCCATCGCGACCTATTTGAAAGCGCAGCCCGCCTCTGCGACGCGGCTGCCGGCACCGCAGGCCCGCGACAGCGCACAGATGAAAATGGGTGAGAATGTCTACAGCGCCAACTGTAGCGCCTGCCACAACAGCGACGGCAAAGGGATCCCGAACCTGGCCGCCAGCCTGGCGAATAACCCAGGGCTACTGGCAGACGACGCCTCCTCCATCATCACCACGGTGCTGCAGGGTGGGCGCGGCGCGGTCACGCAGGGCAATCCGACCAGCGGCGCGATGCCGAGTTTCGCCTGGAAGCTGACGGACGAGCAGGTTGCGGCGGTATCGACCTATATCCGCAACAGCTGGGGCAACGCCGCAACGCCGGTGAAGGCCGACGAGGTTGCAGGCAAGCGCAAGCTCCTGAAGCTCCCCGAGCAGATGGCAGTGCACTAAATCAGCAAGGCGGCGAAACAGGCCGCCTTTTTTACACCTCGTGCGCTTGCCGCGCTTAATTGCGCATTCGGCTATAAGCTGTTTAAGTCACTTAATCAGAGAGGAATGGATATGGCAGGCAAAGCATTAGTTATCGGCGCCTCGCGCGGTATCGGTCTGGCGGTGGTCAGAGCGCTGGCGGCCAGGGGCTGGCAGGTCACGGCCACCTTCCGCAGCAGCGCCCCGGAGGCGGACGCCCAGTGGCATGCGCTGGATATGACCCATCAGGAGGAGGTGCGCCAGCTGGCGGAGCGGCTTAAAGACGAAACCTTCGATGCGATCCTGATCAACGCCGGCATTTCCGGCCCGTCGCATCAGAATCTGCTGCAGAGCAGCGACGAAGAGCTGGCGCAGCTGTTTTTGACCAACGCCATCGCGCCAGTGCGCAGCGCGGAAGCGCTGCTGCCGCTGCTGGCGAAGCAGAACGGCGTCATCGGCTTCACCACCTCGATTCTCGGCAGCCTGAACGAAAACGACACGGCGGCGATGCCCATCTACTCCGCCAGCAAATCGGCGCTCAATATGCTAAGCCGTGCCCTCCTGCCGCAGATTCAGCAGCATAACGCGACGCTGCTGTCGCTGCATCCGGGCTGGGTGAAAACCGATATGGGCGGTGACTCCGCGCCGGTCACGGTCGAGCAGAGCGGCGAAGGACTGGTGCAGCAGCTGGAGGCTTATCGCGGACGCGGTGGTCATCACTATGTGGACTACGCTGGACAGCTTTTGCAGTGGTAAATCAGGGCGCGTAAGCGCCTTTTTTGCATCTGCATCGGCGAAACACTACACTCGCGGCATAGTCTGACAAGGAGGTAATATGTCGCAATCCCTTCAGCGTAAGCCGCTGCCGCTGCCTGGCGGCCACAACAAAGTCCTGTTGCACTCCTGCTGCGCGCCCTGTTCGGGCGAGGTCATGGAGGCGATGCTGGCGTCCGGTATCGATTACACCATCTTCTTCTACAACCCCAATATCCATCCGCTAAAAGAGTACGAGCTGCGCAAAGAGGAGAATATCCGCTTCGCTGAGCAGTTCGGCGTGCCCTTTGTCGACGCGGATTACGATCGCGATAACTGGTTTGAGCGTGCAAAAGGCATGGAGTGGGAGCCGGAGCGCGGCGAACGCTGCACCATGTGTTTCGACATGCGTTTCGAACGCACCGCGCTCTATGCCCATGAACATGGCTTCCCGGTCATCACCAGTTCCCTTGGCATCTCGCGCTGGAAGAACATGCAGCAGATCAACGACTGCGGCGCGCGCGCCGCAAATCGCTATCCCGATATGATCTACTGGGACTTCAACTGGCGTAAGGGCGGCGGATCGGCGCGCATGATCGAAATCAGCAAGCGCGAGCGTTTTTATCAGCAGGAGTATTGCGGCTGTATCTATTCGCTACGCGACAGCAATCGTCACCGCGTCGCCAACGGGCGTGAACGCATTAAGATTGGCGTGCAATATTATACGCCGGACGACGAGTAGAGAAATAAAGGGCGCGGCAGCCACCCTTTATTTCGTGCGGTAATGGCAAAATTCAACGCAGGCCATTACGGGTCTCGCCGGTGTCGATATTGCGAACATCCAGACGCGAAGAGATAAAACGTTTGTGGGTGTTGACGGCGGGCTGCGCCTGTCGACAAAGCTCGCAGGGATTAATATGGCCTTCCAGCCGCGCCTGGATGTCGGGATCGAGCTGACGCTTACGACAGACGTAAGGCGTACAGCCCATTACCTGCTTAAAGGATCGCGTAAATGACTGCTGGCTTTCGAAATGATACTTCATCGCCAGCGTAATTATCGGGGTGTGGCTGCTTTTTAAGGCGTGTACGCAGTCAGCCAGCTTTCGCTTACGAATATAGCGCGCCAGCGTCTCATTGCGGCAGCGGGCAAAAAGCTTTTGTAAATACCATTTTGAATAGCCCGCTTTTTCCGCAATATCATCAATGCTGAGCCGCTGGTCAAGATGGGTGTTTATCCACTCGGTAACGCTATCAATAACCTCTTCGTTATATTTTTTCTCTCGCATAATCCACCTCGTTAAACAGTGCGCATAGTGTAAATATTTTAATCTTTCTCTATGCCCGGTTTAGGTAAAGAAATATCAGAATATGCATGTTTATTTTTTTGCAACAGGAAAAATAGATGGGGTTTTTATCAAAAAGAAATGCGTGTTATTTTTGAGTTGTGAAAGATAAACAAAAGCAATAAATGTTGGTGGCTTGTATTTGGCGTGCTGCCGGGAATATTTAGTTTTTTTCAATGACTATTACGACACTGACCGGAGGCAGGGCGGTTTTATGCGTTCCGCCTGCGGGCAAAGCGAGGCAGAGCCCGCTACGCTTCTTTTATAAAATTATTTTCATGACACAGCGCACCAATACAGACCTCCTGCGCGCGTGTCACACTGCCATTCTTTTGCCTGTATGGAGATCATCGTATGCGTCCGACCTCTGGCCTGAAAAAACCGCTTCTTGCCTTATTCGCCTCGATAACCCTGTTTAGCGCTGCGCCCGCTGTAGCCGCCCCGCTATACGGCGAGCAGCTGGAAGGCTTTCGCTATCCGTTCCCGCTTGAGCGCTTCAACTTCTCTTCTCAGCAGCAGCCGCTCAGCATGGGCTATATGGACGTCAAACCGACAAGTCACGCTAACGGCCAGACCGTAGTGCTGCTGCACGGCAAAAATTTCTGCGGTGCAACATGGGAAGAGAGCATACGCGCCCTGAGCCAGGCAGGCTATCGCGTCATCGCGCCGGATCAGATCGGTTTTTGCAGCGCCAGTAAACCCGAAAACTATCAGTACAGCTTCCAGCAGCTGGCAGACAACACGCATCAGCTGCTGGCGCATCTCGGCATAAAGAAAGCGGTGATCGTCGGCCACTCTACCGGCGGCATGCTCGCCACGCGCTATGCGCTAATGTATCCCGCCGGGACGCAGCAGCTGGTGCTGGTGAATCCGATTGGGCTGGAGGACTGGAAAGCCAAAGGCGCGCCCTGGCGCAGCGTCGATCAGTGGTATCAGCGTGAGCTGAAGCTCGACGCGGCGGGCATTAAAAAGTATGAGCAGCAGACCTACTACAGCGGCCAGTGGAAGCCGGAGTATGACAAATGGGTCGATATGCTGGCGGGCCTGAACGCCGGTCCTGGACATAAGAAGGTGGCGTGGAACTCGGCGCTGATCTACGACATGATTTTTACCCAGCCGGTATTTTACGAATTTGGCGATCTGAAAGTGCCGACCACCCTGATGATTGGCACCGCCGATACCACCGCGATCGGCAGCGATATCGCCTCGCCAGAGGTAAAGGCGACGCTGGGGCACTATGAGGTGCTGGGCAAAGAAGCGGCGAAGCGCATTCCTGGCGCGCGCCTGATTGAGTTCCCAGGCATGGGACATGCGCCGCAGATGGAGTCGCCGACTAAATTTAATCAGACATTGATTGAGGCGTTAGCGCAGCGCTAACGCTGAGTGACCAAAAGCTCTCCTGCCGCCGCGGCGGCGGCAGGATGCTATGGCGATCAGAGGATTTTCTGTTCTGCCAGGTCGAGGGCGAAGTAGCTGAAAATCAGGTCGGCACCGGCACGCTTGATTGCACCCAGGCTCTCCAGCACGACGTTGCGCTCGTCAATCGCGCCCGCCTGAGCGGCGAATTTGATCATGGCGTATTCGCCGCTGACCTGGTACGCCGCCAGCGGCAGCTCGGTGCGGTCGCGGATCTCGCGCAGCACGTCGAGGTAGGCACCAGCCGGTTTCACCATCAGCGAATCGGCGCCTTCGGCCGCGTCGATCAGCGACTCGCGAATCGCTTCGCGGCGGTTCATCGGATTCATTTGATAGGTTTTGCGGTCGCCTTTCAGGGCGGTGCCGGCTGCTTCGCGGAACGGGCCGTAGAAGGAGGAGGCGAACTTGGTGGAGTAGGACATGATGGCGGTCTGAGTAAAGCCCGCCGCGTCCAGCGCCTGGCGGATCGCCTTGACCTGACCATCCATCGCCGCCGACGGCGCGATAAAGTCAGCACCCGCCGCCGCCGCAACCACCGCCTGCTTGCCGAGATTGATCAGGGTCGCATCGTTATCGACGCCGCGATCGCACAGCACGCCGCAGTGGCCGTGGCTGGTATATTCGCAGAAGCAGGTATCGGACATAACGATCATTTCCGGCACCGTCTCTTTGCAGATGCGCGACATGCGCGCCACCAGGCCGTTTTCATTCCAGGCATCGCTGCCGGTGGCGTCGGTGTGGTGTGAGATGCCGAAGGTCATCACCGAGCGGATACCCGCTTTGGCGATGCGCTCGATTTCATAGGCGAGACGCTTTTCCGGAATGCGCATCACGCCCGGCATCGCTTCAATCGCTTTATAGTCGTCAACGCCTTCCTCAACGAAAATCGGCAGCGCCAGATCGTTCAGGCTGAGGGAGGTTTCCTGGAAGAGTTCACGCATCGCCGGGCTGGAGCGCAGCCTTCTTGGACGCTGGATCAGAGAAAAGTCAGACATATTCATTCTTACGCAGGTGAAAAAAGTAGCGTTAGTCTACTCCTTTTAACGCGCGAGTATGAAGATTGTGTGCGGCGTAAAAAAAAGCCCGCCGAGCGGCGGGCTTTCAACGGATTACTCGTTGATGTCGGGGTGCTGCTGCACCAGATTCTTACGCTTCGCCTCAAGACGAGCGATCTCCTCGTCGATATCTTCGATCTTCTGCTCGATGTTGTCGTGGTGCTCCTGCAGGATTTCACGCGCCTCGTCGAGATCGGATGCGGCCGGCGTCGCGCCGCGCAGCGGTTTGTTCGCCGTCTCTTTCATATAGATGCCGGTAATCAAACCGATCACTGCCACCACCATCAGGTAATAGGCTGGCATATAGAGATTATTGGTGGTTTCCACCAGCCAGGCGGCGAGGGTCGGGGTCAGACCGGCAATCAGCACCGAGATGTTAAAGGCGCTTGCCAGCGCGCTGTAGCGAATATGCGTCGGGAACATGGCTGGCAGCGACGACGCCATCACGCCGGTAAAGGCATTCAGGATGACCGCCATCAGCAGCAGACCGGCAAAAATCAGTCCCAGCACGCCGCTGTTAATCAGCATAAAGGCCGGGATGGCGAAGATAAGCAGGGCGATGCTGCCGATAATAACAAACGGGCGACGGCCGAAACGGTCGCTGAGCATCCCCATTACCGGCTGCACAAACAGCATGCCGAGCATAATCGCGATAATGATCAGCACGCCGTGATCTTCCGAGTAGTGCAGGTTATGCGACAGATAGCTCGGCATGTAGGTCAGCAGCATGTAGTAGGTGACGTTGGTAGCGATCACCAGGCCGATACAGGCAAGCAGGCTTTTCCAGTGCTTAGTGGCGATCTCTTTAAATGACACTTTCGGGCCGTCGCGCAGACCTTCACGGTCGCCTTGCTCCAGCTTGTCAACGTGCTGCTGGAAGGCTGGCGTCTCTTCCAGCGCGTGGCGCAGGTAAAGACCAATAATGCCGAGCGGCAGCGCGAGGAAGAACGGCAGGCGCCAGCCCCATTCCATAAACTTCGCTTCGCCGATAATCGCCGAGATCAGCACTACGATGCCTGCGCCGAGCACGAAACCGGCGATAGAGCCGAAGTCGAGCCAGCTGCCCATAAAGCCGCGCTTGCGGTCGGGCGAATATTCGGCAACGAAGATTGAGGCGCCGGTATATTCGCCGCCCACCGAGAAGCCCTGCGCCATCTTGGCGAGCAGCAGCAGAATCGGCGCCCAGATGCCAATCGAGGCGTAGGAAGGGATGAGGCCGATACAGAAGGTACTGATCGACATAATCACAATGGTGATAGAGAGAATCTTCTGGCGACCGTATTTATCGCCCAGCATACCGAAAAAGAGGCCGCCCAGCGGACGAATCAGGAAGGGAACAGAGAAGGTACCGAGAGCGGCGATCATCTGTACGCCTGGCGAGGCATCCGGGAAAAAGACCTTACCCAGCGCATAGGCGACAAAGCCATATACGCCAAAATCGAACCATTCCATCGCGTTGCCCAGTGACGCAGCGGTAATGGCTTTGCGCAAACGGGTGTCATCGATAATCGTGACGTCATCCAGCCCAATAGGTTTGACACGCTTCCTACGTAGTTTCATAGAGTTACCCTGTAATAGCACATGAAAGTCCTCAAGGTCGCGAACCGGTGGAACGAGACAGTCCGCGGCATTGAGAAAATTTAAGCATAGCCGTTCGGCAGAATTTTCCACTGGCTACTAAGCGCAATAATTAGTGTTGAAATTATTGCGGCTAGTGGCAGAGTATACCGTTTTTCGATGATATTTGTCATGTTTGGTCTGGTAGCGGCCTTTTTTGCCGACGATAGTAGATTGAAATGCCACCTGAAAAGGCGGTAAAAAGCGGCGCATGCACCGCTAATTTTTGCAAAATTTGCGGCGTTTAGCGCAAAGAGAAGGAGATATGGCCGTCACGCTTCGGTTAAATCTTCGGCGTCTGCGCCAGAAGGTCGCGCTAAAGCAGCGATCGCACCGGCTGGTGCTGCAGCCAGGCGGCGATATCCTCGACCGCCTGGGTGAAATAGCGCCGGTAGTTGCTGTCGGCGACATAGCCGAGATGGGGCGTCGCCAGCACGTTCGGCAGTTGCCGCAGCGGATGATCGGCAGGCAGCGGTTCGACGTCGAACACGTCCAGCGCGGCACCCGCCAGCTGGCCCGCGCGCAGGGCGGCGATCATCGCCTGCTGATCCACCAGACCCGCGCGCGCGGTGTTTACCAGCAGCGCGCCTGGCTTCATCTGCGCCAGCGCGGCGGCGTCGAGCAGATGACGCGTGCGCGCGCTCAACACCAGATGAAGCGACACAATGTCGCTCGCCGCCAGCAGCGCCGCAAGCGACGGCATCAGCGTTGCGCCGCACGCTGCCGCGCGCTCGGCGGTAAGGTTCTGGCTCCAGGCACACACCTGCATGCCGAACGCCTGCGCCACTTTCGCCATACCGCCGCCGATTTTGCCCAGGCCAATTAGCCCCAGGGTTTTGCCTTCCAGCCCCATGCCAAGATGTTGCTGCCAGGGGCCGCCGCTGCGCAGCGCCTGATTCTCGGGCACGATATGACGCGCCAGCGCCAGCAGCAAACCCCAGGTCAACTCCAGCGGCGGCGCGCTGCTGCTCTCGGTGCCGCATACCGCGATACCGCGCGCGCGGCAGGCCTCCAGATCGATAGCGGCATTGCGCATGCCGGAGGTCACAATAAGCTTTAGCCGCGGCAGGCGCGCCAGACGGGCGGCGGTGAGCGGCGTGCGCTCACGCATCGCCACGATAATATCGCTGTCGGCCAGCGCGGCGATCAGCGCGTCGTCGTCGGCGACAGGCTGTTGAAGCGATCGGGTTTGCACGGCGGGCTGCAGTGACGTCCAGTCGGCCAGCGACAGGGCGACGTTCTGGTAGTCGTCAAGAAGGGTGCAGTTGAGCATCGTCAACGTCCTCTGTGGGCATCGGCTGATGCGCATGCTCTGCGAGCCAGGCGATGAACGCGCGGTTATTCAGGGGTAAAGCATAATAGTAGCCCTGAATAAAGGTCACGCCGCGCTGGCGCAGGTAGAGGTACTGCATTCTGGTCTCCACCCCTTCGCCCAGCACCTCCAGCTTCAGCTTATGGCTGAGGGCGATAATGGCATCCAGCACCGGCGTTTCGCCCGACAGCGATTCAATAGCGTTGATAAAGCCGCGATCGATTTTCAGATAGTCCAGCGAGAAGGTTTGCAGATAGCTGAGCGAGCAGTGCCCGGTGCCGAAATCATCGATCGCCACCTTCATCCCGTCGGCGCGCAGACGATCGAGTTTTCTCGCCACATCTTCGCCGTCTTTAATCAGGCTGCGCTCAGTCAGTTCGAGGGTGATTTGCAGCGACGTCCGCTTAATTTTATCGGCGAAGTTAAGCATATCTTCCACAAAGGCGGGGTGTTGCAGATGCTCGGCGGCCACGTTGATGCCGATACGAAAGCCTGGCTCGACCTGCCACTGCTGAACATCTTCGGCGATCAGGTCGAGCAGATGACGCGTCAGCGGCACAATCATGCCTTCCGCTTCGGCGGCGGTGATAAAAATATCGGGCCGCACCGCGTCGCCGTTCGGCAGCGTCCAGCGCAGCAATGCTTCAGCACCGGAACAGCGCTCAGTGTCGTTTTTATAAACCGGCTGGTAGCAGACCGAAAAGCGGCGCGCATTAATGGCACGGCGGATCTCATCGCGCCAGGAGATACGACGCTGCAGCCAGTTGGCGGTCAGCACCATTAGCAGAATAGAAAGGATGGCCGTCATCGGCAGGAAAATAAAGGTCACCTGGCGCCAGGCGTGCATGATCTCTGCGCCGGGCGTCTCAACGGTTACGCTGATGGGATAGCGCATTGACTGCGCGTGATAAATCTGGGCGCTAAACAGGCTGGCGTGGGGCGGCGTCGACTGGCCGATTGTAATTGGCGCGCCATCGCTAAAGCGCATGCTTAACCGATAGCCGCGCGTTTTGCCGATAGCGCTCATAAAGTCCATCAGGTACTGGCCGTCAATAATTGCCCAGAAACCCTCGGAATCTGCCAGCTGCCGCACGAAAATCACCGCCGGACGCTGCGGGACGCCCGCCGTGCCGCTAAGAGAGAGGCTCCACCAGGCTTTGCCGGTCACCGGCGGCGCACGCAGCATCATGTCGCTTAACGAGCCGGGGTTCATGCCGTAGGCTGAGGAGCAGGTGATTTTCACCCCTTCCAGCTTGCCGATAGCCCGGAAATAGGCGTTGAGGTTGCCGGCGCGCTGCAGTTCATCTTCGAACTGGCTGCAGGGTTGATAATGAAAGCGGCGTAGCCAGGTGATCATATCCCAGGCGCTGTCGCTCATTTTTTCCGCCTGCGAGAGCAGGGTATTGGCGGCGTTAATCTGCTGCTGCTGGACGGTGTGCCGCGCGTCGATAGCCGTGAACAGGATGCCGAGCAGCAAGGGCAGCACCCCGGACAAAATAATTACTATTCTTGCGTAGTCGCGTTTTCGTTTTAACGGCTGCACCGCGAATTCCTCTGAATGTTAAGCGGCTGGTGAGGAGGTGCGAATGTAATCAACGCAGCATAACACGCCCTCAGGCCGTGCAGGGTAGCGTTTTGCTCAGGAGAGCAGGTGATACAGATCAAGTATCGACCGCACTTTGCATTTATTGACTTTGTTATGCCGCTTTTGGCATTTCCCAGGGGCAAAAACGCTGTGTAACAGTGACGCCATACTGAACCGCATAAAAGAGGCGTCTATGAGTACGGCAACTTTGGCATCTTCTTCTCTTCAACAGCGTATTTCTGACGCGGAATGGCAGGCGCGCGTCAGGCTGGCGCAGGCCTACCATCTGGCGGCGAAGCTGCGCTGGACCGACCATATCTACACCCACTTTTCGCTGCGCGTGCCGGGCGATCGGCCGCACTTCCTGATTAACGCCTACGGCCAGACGTTTGACGAGATCCAGCCGGAAACGCTGGTGAAGATCGACATCGACGGCAATATCATTGACGATCCTACCGGGCTCGGGATCAACCCGGCCGGCTTCGTGATCCACAGCGCCATTCATCGCGCCCGACCGGATGCGCATGCGGTGCTGCATACCCACACGGCGGCGGGCATCGGCGTGTCGGCGCAAAAGGGCGGCCTGCTGATGATTTCGCAGCACAGCACCCGTTTTCACAGGCGCGTCGGCTACCACGACTACGAGGGGATCGCGCTCGATCTCGACGAGCAGCAGCGCATCGTCAACGATCTCGGCAGCCTTAACGCGCTGATTATGCGCAACCACGGTCTGCTGACCGCTGGCGGCAGCATCGAAGAAGCGTTCTATAACCTCTATTATCTCGAACGCGCCTGCCAGGCGCAGCTGGCCGCGCAGTCGGGCGGCGCGGAGCTGATTATTCTGCCGGACGCGGTGTCGGAAAAGGCGGCGCAGGCGTTTGACAGCAGCATCCGCAACAAAAAGTATCAGCTGCACTGGGATGCCTATATTCGTCAGCTTAGCCGCAACGCCCTGTAAGGAGCCGCCATGAACAGACTTAAAGCCTTTGCGGCGGCGCTGCTGCTGAGCGCCAGCGCCATGGCGCAGGCGGCGCCCGATCTCAGCGAGGTCACGCTGGTGCTGGGCGACCAGGCGCGTAATCTGCGTTCGCTGGTGGAGGCCTCTGGCGTGCTGAAGGATGCACCCTGGCGCTATCGCTGGGCTAACTTTCAGGGCGCAGCGCCGCTGTTCGAAGCGCAGCGCGCCGGCGCGGTTGATACCTCCTACGCAGGCGATCTGCCGGTGCTGATGGCGGCATCCGGCGGCGTGCCGCTGAAAATCATCGCCACCAACGTCGGCGACGCCGGGTCGAATGGACTGATCGTGCCCGCTGATTCGCCAGTGCGTAGCGTAAAGGATCTGGCAGGCAAAGAGGTCGTGGTCTCCTCGGCGCGCGGCAGCATCTCGCAGCATCTGCTCTATGCGGCGCTGGGCGAAGCAGAGGTGCCGCGCGACAGCGTGCCGGTACGCTTTGTGCTGCCGACCGACGCCAGCGCCGCCTTTAATTCCGGGCAGATTGGCGCCTGGGCGACCTTCGATCCCTATCTCGGCATTGCTGAACAGCACGGCGCGCGGCTGCTGCGCGACGGCAAAGGGCTGACCACCGCGCTGTCGTTCGTGACCGCCACCCAGCAGTCGCTGGAGGATCCCGGCAAGCGTGCGGCGATCGCCGATTTCGCCCAGCGGCTGGCGAAAGCGCGTGCCTGGGCGCTGGCCCATAAAGAGGAGTACAACCAGGTATATGCGCAGCTGACGCGTCTGCCGCCGGCCGACGCGGAGAAGATCACCGCGCGTATTTCTCACGGCATTCGCGGCGTCACGCCTGAAGATATCGAAAAAGTGCAGAAGGTGTCGGATCTCTTCAGCGAGCTGAAAATTCTGCCGAATAAAGTGGATGTGGCGGCGATTACCGACCGGAGCCTGTTTCCGCAGTAACAGGGCAAAAGGCGGCGTGGTGTCGCCCATGCCCTGTGTTGCCGATATTAATCGTTGAACAGCGTCTGGCGCAGCGCCAGCTCGACGCCGCGCAGCTCCGCCAGTCCTTTCAGGCGACCTATCGCCGAATAGCCTGGATTGGTGCGCTTGTGCAGGTCGTCGAGCATCTGATGGCCATGATCGGGACGCATCGGGATCGCATGTTTCTCGCCCGCGCGGCGGCGGCGCTGCTCTTCCGCCAGAATTACCCTGATCACGCCCACCATATCGACATCACCCGCCAGATGGGCCGCCTCGTGGAAGCTGTTGGGGTTGGCTTCGCGCTGCGTGGCGCGCAGATGGATAAAGTTGATGCGGTCTGCGAACCTCGCCGCCATCTGCGTCAGGTTATTATCGGCACGCACGCCGTAAGAGCCGGTGCAGAAGCAGAAGCCGTTGTGCAGGCTGTCTACCGTCTCTTTCAGCCACTGCATATCCTCCTCCGTGGAGATAATACGCGGCAGGCCGAGAATCGGGCGTGGCGGATCGTCCGGGTGCACCGCCAGCTTAATACCGACCTCTTCGGCGACCGGCACGATGGCGCGCAGGAAGAGCGCCATATGTTCGCGCAGCGTCGCTTTATCAATGCCGTCGTACTGCGCCAGCTGCGCGCGGAACTGATCCAGCGTGTAACCCTCTTCCGCGCCTGGCAGGCCGGCGATAATATTGCGCGTCAGCAGCGCCTTATCCTCATCGCTCATGGCGGCGAAGCAGCGTGCGGCCGTCTCTTGCTCCGCCGCTGAATAATCCTGCTGTGCGCCGGGGCGCTGCAAAATATGCAGCTCGAAGGCGGCGAAGGCGTCAGCGTCGAAGCGCAGCGCTTTGGCGCCGTCCGGCAGCGTCCAGGCGAGATCGGTGCGCGTCCAGTCGAGCACCGGCATAAAGTTGTAGCACACCGTCTCGACGCCGCAGGCCGCCAGGTTACGTATCGACTGCTGATAGTTGGCGATATAGCGCTGATAGTCGCCGCGCTGCGTCTTGATCGCCTCGTGCACCGGAATGCTTTCAACTACCGACCAGACCAGATTTTTTTCCGCCAGCAGCGCCTGACGCGCTTTAATCTCCTCCACCGGCCAGACATCGCCGTTGGGGATATGGTGCAACGCGGTCACAATGCCGGTCGCGCCCGCTTGCCGCGCGTCGTCTAACGAAACCGGATCGTTGGGGCCATACCAGCGCCATGTATGTTCCATTTTTACTCCTTAGCCGCAAATTTGGCCCAGTGGTCAGGCCGCTGGGCCAAGAGTATGCTAGCCTGACGCGAAAGGCCGTGATCGCGATCGCAGCGCAGTGAATTGCGTCTGTCGGAAAGGGGGCGCGGCCTGTGCTACGCTGCACCGCTGCTGACAGGAGAAAAAACATGGCGCTGCCTGTGCTAAAAACAGAACGTCTCTATCGCCAGATCGCCAGTGCGATTATGGAAAGCATTCAACGCGGCGAGTTTGCCCCAGGCGCGGCGCTGCCGCCGGAGCGCGAGCTGGCAAAGCAGCTGGGGGTCAGTCGCTCCTCAGTGCGCGAGGCGCTGATTGCGCTGGAGATGACCGGCTGGGTAGATATTCGCACCGGCAACGGCGTCTTCGCGATGCAGCCGCTGCCGTCCGCCAGCACGCCCGCAGCGGAGGCAGATTACAGCCTGGACGATCTGTTGCAGGCGCGTCTCGCTTTCGAGGGGATGCTGGCGGAGATGGCGGCGCGCAATGGCACCCCGACGCAGCGCGAACAGCTGCGCGCGCTGGCCGATACGCTGCTGCGCTACCGCGCCAACGACGCGGACTTTCTCGAGCAGGACAAGGGCTTTCATCTGCTGATCAGTGAAATGAGCGGCAATGAGGTGCTGCGTGAGATGATGGAGTTTCTCTGGAACAAGCGCGACAGCGCGCGCTTCCGGCGGCTGGAGCGTCATTTTGCCGATAACGCCTTTACCGATGAGATGAACCGCGACCATCAGCAGATCGCCGCGGCTATCCACGCAGGCGACGCCGCCGCCGCGCGCGCCGCGATGGAGAGCCATCTGGCGCAGGTGAAGCGGCGTCTGCTGGGCTAGATTTTATGTCGTTTAGGACGGCCGGCGCCGAGCATAATCGCCAGTCGGCTGCCGCCCGGCGTGGTCTCCATCAGGATTTTCGTGATGCTGGTCAACGGCACCGAGAGCAGCATGCCGACCGGGCCAAGCAGCCAGCCCCAGAAAATCAGCGACAGGAACACCACCAGCGTCGAGAGCCCCAGGCCGCGCCCCATCACGCGCGGCTCCAGCATATTGCCGAACACCATATGAATCGCGGTAAACAGCGCCGCCACCAGCATTGCGTCGTAGGGGCTGTTGAGCAGCAGCGCCTGCAGCACCGGCGGAATGCCTGCGATGATCGGGCCGATATTGGGAATGTAGTTAAGAATAAACGCCACCACGCCCCACAGCAGCGCGAATTTAATATCAAGCAGAAACAGGCAGCCCCATACCGACACACCGGTAATCAGGCTGATCAGCGTCTTTAGCGCCAGATAATGCGTTACGCCTTTTAGCGCCCGGTGCAGCCCGGCAATGCGGATCTGCGGATTGGTCAACGCGTTACGCATCTTGTAGGGCAGGTGATGCACTTCGAACAGCATAAAGACCACGGTCAGAATGAGCAGCACGAAATTACTCATCATGCCGGAGAACTGCGTCAGCGCGACGGTGGCGAACGACATCAGCATATTGGGATCGAAGCGCTGCACCAGCGTAGTGGTGGAAACATGAATGCCGATGCCTGACGCCAGGTGCTGCACCACGCTCATCTTCTGCTCCAGCGTGGCGCGCAGCTGCGGGTAGATATCGGAGAATTCGCTTACCGAACTGGCCAGCACCGCCACCAGCAGCAAAATGACGATAAATATCACCGTGATGACCACCGTGATCGCTAACCCGCGTCGCCAGCCACGCCGCATCAGGAAGGTGACGATAGGATTGAGCACGATGGCAAAAAAAGCAGCCAGTAAGAAGGGCACCATAATATCGGAGGCAGCACGGATCCCGGCGAGAATAATCACCAGCATAGCCAGCTTAGTCAGAATATTTTGCCCTATTTTTTCCTGCAGTGGTTCGCTCATTCCCTCTCCCGTAAAGCCAGACCGCAGAGAGTAGTGTAGCTGAATGGCAATTAAACGCCTGATTCTTCAATAAAAGCGCAGCGATAATCAGACTTTTTTACCGCGCTGCATCAGCGCCGTCGCGCCCAGCATCAGCGCCAGCGTGGCGAACAGCGTCAGGGTGGCCATCGCCATGCCCTGGCCTACCGAGCCCTGCTCAAACTGGCGCCAGATAAACAGCGCGACGGTCTGCGCGCCAGCGGGCGCCAGCAGCAGCGAGGTCACCAGCTCGCGTGAGGCAACGGCGAACACCATCATCATCGCCGCCAGCAGGCTGGGCGATACCAGCGGAAACACCACCAGACGCAGCGCCTGCAGGCGAGAGGCGCCATGCACGCGCGCCGCCGGCTCCAGCGTTGGGGCGATCTGGCGCAGCGCGCTGCTGACATAGCGCACTGGCCAGGGCAGCAGCAGACAGCAGTAGGAGAGCAGCAGGATCGCCGGCGTATTGTAGGGCGAGATCGGCCAGAAACTGCGGTTCCACAGCAGGATCAGGCCGACGCCGATCACCACGCCGGGGATCGCCGCAGGCAGCAGCGCCAGACCGTCCAGCAGCGCCAGCGCGCGGCTTTTGCCCTCCGCCACGCGCCATGCCACCAGCAAACCCAGCGCGCCGGTCAGCAGTGCCGCGCCGAGCGCCAGCCCGATGCTGGTAGAGAAAGCGCTCAGCGCATCGCCCTGCTGAGAGAAAAGCGCGGCGAAGTGGCGCAGCGTCAGGTTCTCGCCGCTGAGGCCGCCCGACAGGGTATCAAGCAGCCCGCTCAGCGTCATCGTACAGAGCGGCATCACCACCGCCAGCAGCGCCGTCAGCGCAAACAACAGCGCGATCGGCACGGTCCAGATCCCCGCGCTGACCGCCTCGGCGTCGGCGGGCTTGCCGCCGATAGTGGCGACATCCTGCGCGGCGGTCAGGCGGCGCTGCGCGAACCAGGCGGCCAGTGCGACCAGGCTCAACAGCAGCGACAGCATCGCCGCGCCGGGCAGATCGATCGGCCAGTCCGAGAGTTTCTGCTCGATGCCGACCGTCATCAGCGTAATGCCGGCGCGCGCGCCGAGCGCTGCCGGCACGCCATATTCATCAATCGCCAGCGTAAAAACCAGCAGCGCGCTGCCTGCCAGCGCAGGCAGCAGCAGCGGCAGCGTAATGTGCAGGAAGGCGCGCCAGGCGGACGCGCCGTGCACTTGCGCTACCCGTGCCAGCCGCTGGCCGCTGGCCATTAGCGCGCGCGACACGGCGAAATAGACGACCGGAAAGAGGTTGACGGTCATCACCAGCGTGATGCCGTTAGCGCTGAACAGCAGGCTCTCCAGATCGATACCGGTGAGCTGCTGCAGATAGCCGTTGCGCTGCAGCGCCAGCGTCCAGTTCAGCGCCGCAATATAGGGTGGCGTCAGGAAGGGCACCAGAAACAGCACATCCCACAGCGCGCCAGCGGGCAGGCGAAACAGGCCGCGCAGCGCGCCGAGCGGCAGCCCGATAAGCAAGCTGCCCAGCGCCACGGCAAGCCCAGTCTGCAGCGTGCCCAGCCCCATCTGCAGCAGTGCGGCGTCGCTGAACAGGCGCGGCAGCGCGCTAAAGGCGCCCTGCCAGCTTCCCGCCCCGAGCTGCGGAAAGATCGCCTGCAGCACGATAAACAGCAGCGGCAGCGCCACCAGCACGCTCAGGGCCAGCAGGATCAGGCCATTCAGGACGCGCGACATCTTACTGGCCGAACAGCGTGGCGAAGCGCTTCAGGATCGAGGCGCGATCGGCGCTGCTCTCCTGCTGCACCGGCAGCAGCCGAATATCGGTAATCAGCGGACGCTGCGCCTTGATATCGGTACGCGCCGGCATCAGCCAGGCGTTCGCGACCTGCTGCTGGCCTTCATCGGAAAGCACATAATCGACGAATTTTTTCGCCTCGTCGGCGTGCTGGCTGCTTTTCAGGATCATCATCGGCCGGGGCGCGACCACGGTGCCACTTTCCGGGAAAATCACCTTCACCGCTTCACCCTGCGCAATATTGTTATAGGTGACATAGTCCACTGCGCCAAACACCGCCGCCTTAGCGCCCTGCAACACTGGCGTAACCGCCTGCGCGTTTGGGCCGCTGACCACCATGCCGTTCTCTTTCAGCTGCCGGAACAGCGTCCAGGCCTTTTCACCTTCGCTGTTTTGCAGGCCGGCCAGCAGATCGAGCGAGGCGCCGGAGAGCGCCGGATCCGGCGTGGTGACCTTGTCTTTGAATGCTGGCGCGGTCAGGTCCTGCCAGTTTTTCGGTTCCGGCGTGCCGCTTTTGCTGTTCCATACGATACCGAGGGCAGAGATGCCCTGCGCCACATAGTCGGCGGTTTTAAAGGCGGCGGGCACGCGTGCGGCATTGGCGCTTTGATAGGGCAGCAGCCAGCCGCGCTGCTGCAGATCTTCCGCGATATCCCACGAAGCGGAGATGAGCAGGTCTGCCTGCGGGCTTGCCTGCTCTGCCTCAAGCCGCGCCATCACCTTGCCGGTCGTCGCCTGAAAAACATTCACCTTAATGCCGCTCTGTTTTTCAAATCCGGCCGCCAGGCTTTTCGCCAGCGAACCCGGTCCGGCGGTATACAGGGTCAGCGCATGGGCGTCATGCGTTATCGCGACTGCAGTCATCAGCATGGTGAATATCGCTCCTGTTTTAACGGGCTTGAGAAAGGACATAGGATTCCCCTGAGGATTGGGTAATGGAAACCATCTGGCCCTGCGCCAGATGAAGCGTGCGATCGGCGATAATCGCCGCCTCGTCGCGGTCGTGGGTAACGTAGACGGCGGTGGTGCCGGCGTGACGCAGCAGCGCCTTCATGCTGTGCACCAGCGTTTCCCGCAGGTCGCGGTCGAGGTTGGAGAGCGGTTCGTCAAACAGCAGAATGGCTGGCTCGGCCACCAGCGCGCGCGCCAGCGCCACGCGCTGCTGCTGGCCGCCGGAGAGCGCAGCGGGCTTGCACGCCGCGACGTTCTCCAGGCCCACGCGCGCCAGCATGGCGCGCGCCTGCTCTTCGCGCAGCTTTTTCCCTACGCCGCGCATGCGCAGCGGGAAGGCGACGTTTTCGCCGACGCTCATATGCGGCCAGAGCGCATAGTCCTGGAAGACCATACCGAGCTGGCGCGCTTCGGGCGGCAACGAATAACGGGCGCTGGCGACGCAGCGGTCGCCGATCCAGATTTCGCCGCTGTCCGGCTGAGTCAGACCGGCCAGCAGTTTAAGCAGGGTGCTTTTGCCGCAGCCGGAGGGGCCGAGCAGGGCGAGCGTTTCGCCGGCGGCAATCTCAAACGACAGATTGTGCAGCACCGGCTGGCGGCTGGCTGACCAGCTGACCGCCTTTACGCTTACGGGCAGGGAAGCGCGCGTCATCGCTCACCTCCGCGCAGGCGCGCGGGGGGCAGAGCGGTTACGCGCGCCTGGAAACTCAGGAGCGTCATCCTATTGTTATCCTCTTTGGGACTTTATGAGGCGAGTGTAGGGGGCGATTATGACGACCCGATGACTAAACCTGCCTCCCGGATGCGGCGGCGGCTCGAAATATTCTCCTTATGGTGGCAAGCTGTAGAGTAAATTCAGTCAACCACGAGCGCACTTTGTCATGCCAGACCAACCTGCAGCGGAACCCGCTCATAAGGGGATCGGCTTAACCCTGCTGATTATCTCCATTGTGATCTATAACTTCGCCAGCTATCTCACCATTGGCCTGCAGCTGGCGGTGCTGCCGGGCCTGGTGCATGACCAGCTCGGCTACAGCGCCTTTTGGGCGGGCGTCGTCATCAGCCTGCAATATGTGGCAACGCTGCTGAGCCGTCCTCATGCCGGGCGCTACGCCGATATCTGGGGGCCGAAGCGCGTTGTGGTGCTGGGGCTGGTGGGCGTGCTGCTCAGCGGTCTCTGCTACCTGCTGGCGACCTGGCTGGCCGCTTCGCCTGTCGCCAGCCTGATACTGCTCTGCACAGGACGCGTGATCCTCGGCGTCGGCCAGAGTTTTACCGGTACCGGCACCTCGCTATGGGGCGTGGCGCGGGTCGGCTCGCTGCATATTGGTCGCGTCATCTCGTGGAACGGCATCTGTACCTATGGCGCGATGGCGCTGGGCGCGCCGCTGGGCGTCATGATCTATCGGGAGGGTGGGCTGCTGCTGCTCTCCGTGGTCATTATCGCCATCTGCGCGCTGGCGATCGCGCTGGCGCTGCCGCGTCCGGCGGTAAAGGGCAGCCGCGCGCGGCCGCTGCCGTTTCGCGACGTGCTCGGCAAGATTTACGGCTTCGGTCTGATTCTGGCGATGGGATCGGCGGGCTTCGGCGTTATCGCCACCTTTATTACGCTCTTCTATCAGGCGAAAGGCTGGGACGGCGCGGCCTTCGCACTGACGCTGTTTAGCGCCGCCTTTGTCGGCGCGCGGCTGCTCTTTCCCAACGCGATTAACCGCTTCGGCGGGCTGCGCGTCGCGGCCGCCTGTCTGGCGGTCGAGGCGGTCGGATTGTTTCTGGTGGCGGGCGCGGTTGATCCCTGGATGGCGAAAACCGGCGCGCTGCTGACCGGCGCCGGTTTTTCGCTGATCTTTCCGGCGCTTGGCGTGGTGGCGGTAAAAGCGGTGCCGCAGGCGAACCAGGGCAGCGCACTGGCGACCTACACCGCCTTTATGGATTTAGCACTGGGGATTACCGGCCCGATCGCGGGCTTTATCATGAGCTTTGCGGGCGTGCCGCTGGTCTATCTGCTGACGGCGCTGCTGGTCTGTCTGGGGCTGTTCTGCACGCTGCGGCTGGCGCGTCGGCTGCCGATGGCGTCGGAAGAGGCGAAGGAAGGTTAAAAAAGCGGCCTCCGACCGAGGCCAAAAACGTGTCGCAAGACACAGATAAGGGTAGGGCAACGCGGCGGACGAAGAGCCCGCCGCGTGATAGTCAGGCCTGAAGCAGCGAGATGCTGTGGCGGATCTGGCGCTCAATCTCAGCAGGGCTCCAGTCGTTAAGCTCGGATGAGAAGGGCTCAAAAGCGTAGACGCCTTTATAACCGAGCATCTCCAGACGTTTCACCTGCGCCACGCTGTTCAGCACGTCACGGTCGCTCAGCATAATGCGCTCTTCATCGGTAAGTTCTGCGGTGGCGCGCCTGTCTTCCACGCCGGAAAGATGCACCAGGCCAATCATCTCAACGTCGATCTCCGCCGGGAACTCCTGCTCGGCATGCTCATACAGATGGTGGTGGAAGGTGTCGATGACCAGCTTAAACGGCGCCTGCGCGTCACGGATCAGCTGCTGTGCCTGTACCGCCGAGCGCAGCGAACTGACCGGAAAGCCCAGCGGCTCGACCAGGCCCTGAACGCCATGCTGCGCAAAGCGCGGCGCCAGCGTGCGCAGCGCTGTCAGCGTCTCTTCCGGCGTAATCTCGACGCCTTCGTTCAGCGGGCACATGACCAGTGCGCGGGCACCAATCGCCTGCGCGTCACGCAGCAGCGCGTCCGCTTTCGCCAGTAGCGCCTCATCCACGCGGTTGAAGGGGTAGAGGGCGTTGATCGTCACTACCTCAATGTTGTATTTCGCGATCAGGTCGCGGGTTTGCTCATAGGTCAGGTCGTCGCACACCTTTCCGCTCGGCATGTCGTTACGCAGTTCCACCTTGTTCAGGCCCAGGCGCTGAACGAGCTGGAAAAAGGCTTCTAAAGAAAGGTTCGGCGCAATTTTACGGTTAATACAGAAACGGGTCGGATCGATGGCCATGCTGCGGCTCCTGTGGCGATGCAAGAGATAAGAGAATAAGCTGACGGCAAAGAAAACATTTATTTCATAAATAGTGAATTATGGAATGCAAAGGTTGAGATCTGCCTCTCAATAATTTCATTTTCCGTCCCTGCCGAGCCGCTTTTTCCCCTTCCGGTTAACAGGAAATTGTGCCTGAACCGTATAGCAACACGCACTCTGCGCCCTTACAGCGCGCGGTTTTTTATGCCATCAGGAAAAATGCGATCCATGCCGCTAAAAGGGAATTTTTCAAAAACTTTCATTTGAAAAATTTATTTCACTGTAATAGCTTCATAGCATGCTTTCGGTGTTGCCTGATCAGACAGCGTGGCGTCACGCTGAAGCTCTGCAGGGAACTCACACTTCTTAAGAGGCTATGAAATGAACATCACAGGAAACTTCATTGGCGGTCAGATTACCTACAGCGCCAGCAACGAAACCATCCCTGTCTATGACCCGGCGACCGGAAAAGTGGCGCGCGAGCTTACCCAGAGCACCGGCGCGGAAGTCGCCGAAGCGATTAAAATCGCGCACGAAGCCTTTCCCGCCTGGTCGAAAACCTCGCCGCTGCGCCGTGCCCGCGTCCTGTTTAACTTCAAGGCGCTGATGGAGCAGCATCGCGACGAACTGGCTGAACTGATTGTCTCCGAACACGGCAAAGTCTGGTCGGACGCGCAGGGTGAGCTGACGCGCGGGCTGGAAGTCGTGGAGTTCGCCTGCGGCATTCCGCATCTGATTAAAGGTGAATACTCCGCTAACGTCGGCACCGGCGTCGACAGCTATTCGCTGATGCAGCCGGTGGGCGTGGTAGCGGGCATTACGCCGTTTAACTTCCCGGCGATGGTGCCGCTGTGGATGTTCCCTATCGCGCTCGCCTGCGGCAACACTTTCGTGCTTAAGCCACCGGCGCTCGATCCGTCGGCGGCGGTGCGTATGGCCGAGCTGCTGAAAGAGGCGGGTCTGCCGGACGGCGTCTTCAACGTGGTGCACTCCTCTAACGAAGATGCCGAGCAGCTTTATAAAGATCCGCGCATTGCGGCGGTAAGCTTCGTCGGCTCGTCCGGCGTCGCCGAGCATATCTACAAAACCGCCAGCGCCCACGGCAAGCGCGTGCAGGCGTTCGGCGCGGCGAAAAACCACGCCATCGTTATGCCGGATGCCGATCTCGATGCGACGGTCAACGCCATTATGGGCGGCGCATTCGGCTCGGCCGGCGAGCGCTGCATGGCGCTGCCGGTGGTGGTCGCGGTCGGCGACGACACCGCCGACAAACTGATTGCGCGCCTGACGCCGCTGATTAACGCGCTGCGCGTCGGGCCTGGCATCAAGCAGGGCGCAGAAGAGAATGAGATGGGGCCGGTCGTCTCCGCTGCGCACCAGAAAAAGGTGCTGGGCTATATCGACAAGGGCGAGCAGGAGGGGGCGAAGCTGGTGGTCGACGGCCGCAACTTCCAGGTGCCGGGTCATGCGGAAGGTTACTACGTTGGTGGCACGCTGTTCGACAACGTGACGCCGGAGATGACGATCTGGCGCGAAGAGATTTTCGGGCCGGTGCTGAGCATTATGCGCGCGCCGGACTATGCCAGCGCGCTGCAGCTGGTCAACAGCCATGAGTTCGGCAACGGCAGCGCCATCTTCACCAGCAACGGCAATACCGCGCGCGAGTTTGTGCAGGATGTGGAAGCGGGCATGGTCGGCGTCAACGTACCGGTACCGGTGCCGATGGCGTTCCACAGCTTTGGCGGCTGGAAGCGTTCGGTGTTTGGCGCGCTCAACGTGCACGGGCCGGACGGCGTGCGCTTCTATACCCGCATGAAAACCGCCACGGCGCGCTGGCCGAGCGGTCAGCAGACGGTCTCGGAATTCAGCATGCCGACCCTGAGCTAAATCCATCACGTCATCATTACCGCTACAGGCCTGCAGAGACGCGCCTGTAGCGGCTTGTTTGCAGATTGAAAAAGGAGAGTGGGATGTCTTTTCTTGCAAAGGCGCAGCAGCCGGACGCCAGCGGCCGCATCCAGCACGTCACCCCGGAAAGCGCGGGATGGCGCTATGTCGGTTTTGACGCCTATCTGTTGAAAAAAGGCGACACGTTGCGCCTGAGCAGCGGCGATAAAGAGCTTTGCCTGGTGCTGGTCGCGGGACTCGCCTCGGTGAAAACGCGCCATGCTGACTTTCCCGGCATCGGCAAGCGGATGTCGCCGTTCGAGCGCGTGCCGCCTTATTCGGTATATGTGCCGCATAATGACGAGGTGGAAATCGTCGCCGACAGCGACCTGGAGCTGGCGGTCTGCAACGCCCCTGGCCAGGGCAATCTGCCGGCGCGCCTGATTGCGCCAGCGGATGTGGGTGTCGAGCAGCGCGGCAAGGGGCGCAATCAGCGGCTGGTGCACAACATTCTGCCCGACGACAAACCGGCTGATAGCCTGCTGGTGGTTGAGGTCTATACCAACGAAGGTGATACCAGCTCCTATCCGAGCCACAAGCACGACGAAGAAAACAGCGAAAACGAAACCTATCTGGAAGAGACCTACTATCACCGTTTCGAGCCAGAGCAGGGCTTCGCCATGCAGCGCGTCTATACTGACGACCGCTCGCTTGATGAGTGTATGGCGCCCTATAACCGCGACGTCGTGACCGTGCCGCGTGGCTACCATCCGGTGGCGACCATTGCCGGCTACAACAACTACTATCTGAACGTCATGGCTGGCCCGGTGCGGCTGTGGAAATTTACCTGGGAGAAAGATCACGCCTGGGTAAACAGCGACAGCTATCCGCGCGGCTAGCCGCGGTGAGATACAGAAATGAAAAAGGGCAACCTCAGGGTTGCCCTTTTTTCATGCTAAGTATCGGATTTAAGCGCTGACGTTATTCAACGCCAGCGACACCGCCAGCGTCTGCGCCAGGCAGAGCGAGGCGACCTGCGAACGGAACCCGTCTACCTGCGCTTCGCGCACCACAAAGCAGACGTCGCTGAAGGCCGCCAGCGGGCTGACCTGGCTGTCGGTAATGGCAATCTGGTGCGCGCCGCGCTTCGCGCCCATCTCCACCAGTTCTACCGCTTCGCGCGCGTATGGCGAGTAGCTGATAGCGATAACCACATCTTTCGGGTTCACCAGGCTGAGCTGCTCGGTGAACATGCCGCCCAGGCCGTCGATGAGGAAAGCGCGACGTTCGAGATGGCGCAGCGCGTAAACCAGATAGGAGGCGACGCTAAACGAGCGGCGCAGACCGATAACATAGATATTCTCCGCCTCGTTCAGCAGCTGTACCGCTTTGTTGAGCTGGTCGGGATTGACCTGCATCGCCAGCTGCTGCAGCGCCTGGCTATTGACCATCGTAAAGACATTCAGGATCTCCGCCGGGCTTTCCGGTGAGATGGCGGCGTCATCGGTGGCGGTCTGGCGGAACAGGCGCGCGCGCTCGGTATAGTTGACCGTCTCTTCCATCAGGTGCTGACGAAAAACCTGTTTCATTTCGTTGAAGCCGCTGAAGCCGAACGCATTGGCAAAGCGGATTAGCGTCGACGGCGGCACGTCAGCCTGCGCGGCGATAGAGGCCACCGTATCAAAGGCGATGCTGTTGCTGTTGTCGAGAATATAACGAGCCACCTGCTTCAGGCGCTTGCTCAGCGTTTCGTAGCGGCGACGAATATCATCCTGTAACAGGGAGAGTTGAGTAGGGTTATTAGTCATTACTTCGGCCCGTCAAAAAAGGAAAAATGGCTGGATAATGAGCGCTATAGTACCAGATGGATGGAAAATTTCATTTGTTTGCGCCCACCGCGGGGTTTATTTCATCGGTTTATGAATTACCTCACATAATGCAGGGAATGGGGTGGGAATAGCGGTGAAAAGCAGGCGAAAAAGCAGAACGGCCCCTCCTGCACGGCAGTGAAGCGTGCAGGAGGGGCCGGTGAACGACGTTACAGCCCGGCGTGCTCGCGAATATATTTGCGCGCTTTCACCGCATATTCAAAGGGATTGGCCAGCGCCGGATCCTGTTCGGCTTCGACCACCATCCAGCCCTTATAGCCGTAATCCTCCAGTATCTTAAACACCGGCTTAAAGTCGATAACGCCGTCGCCCGGTACGGTAAAGGTGCCTTTCTTCACGCCGTCGAGGAAGCAGAGGTGGTTGTCGCGTACTTCGGCGACAATCTCGTCGCGAACATCTTTCAGGTGAACGTGAAAAATACGCGGCAGATATTTCTGCAGCACGTCGAGCATCGCCTGCTGCGAGCCTTCGGAGTAGTAGATATGCCCGGTATCGTAGAGCAGCCCGACATTGTCATTGGTCAGCGCCATAAAGCGGTCGATCTCTTCCACGGTCTGAATGCCGGTGCCCATGTGATGGTGCAGCGTCACGCGCATCCCTTTCGCCGCGGCAATCTCCGCCAGTTCGTTGTAGCCTTCGGCCGTCAGGCGCCACTCTTCGTCGGTGAAGATCGGCTTTTGCTCCAGCACCGGCAGCGTGGTGCCCTGGATGCTTTTGCTCTGCTCGGAACAGCCGATAACGCGTGCGCCCATGGCGTGCAGAAAATTCATGTGGTTGACGAATTCGTCGATGGTTTTCGCTTTGTCGCCGTTAGCGAAAAAGGTGCTGAACCAGGCGTTGCAAATCTCAATGCCGCGGATGTCGAGCATCGGCTTCAGAACCGCCGGATCGCGCGGATATTTGCTGCCGACTTCGCTGCCGGTAAAGCCCGCCAGTGCCATCTCGCTCACCGTTTGCTGAAAGGTGTTCTCTTTGCCCAGCTCCGGCATATCGTCATTGGTCCAGCCGATCGGCGCGATGGCCAGTTTTACATTTTCTTTGTTCATCTGTTTAATCCTGACGGGTCAGGGCGGCCACAGCCGCCCGCAAGGAGAGGGAAACGCTTATTTCTTGTCGTAGAAGGCGGGACGCGGCGGCATTTCTACCGGCTCAATGGCGCCGCTCTGCTGCGCTTTCAGGCAGGCGTCGGCGGCTACCGAGGCGGCGAAGCCGTCCCAGGCGGATGGGCCAGTCAGGTCGCCCGCCTTCACGTCGTTGATAAAGGCCTGCAGCTCAACGTCATACGCCTCAATAAAACGATCTTTCCAGTCAGTCAGAATGGTGGTGGAGAGTTTGGCTTCGCTGCGCAGTTGCACCGAGGCGGGCTCCGGCAGCTTCGCGATGCCGGTTTCGCCGACCACTTCGCACTGGATATCGTAGCCATAGGCGCAGTTAACGAAGATCTCGACGTCGATACGCACCCCTTTTTGCGTTTCGAACAGCACGATTTGCGGATCTTTCAGGCGCGCATGCGACTTCGACGTCACGCGCGGGAAGACCACCTGCACGCTCTTATAGTCGTCGTTGGTCAGCCAGCGCAGCACGTCCAGCTCATGAATCAGCGTGTTGGTGATCGCCATATCGGTGGTGTAGCTCTCTGGCACCGCAGGGTTACGGTGCGCGCAGTGCAGCATCAGCGGCTCGCCGATGCCGCCCTCGACGATCACTTTTTTCAGCGCGCGGTAGCCCGCGTCGTACGGACGCATAAAGCCGACCTGCACCAGACGCTTGCCGTGCTGGATTTCTGCATCCACCACGCGACGGCAGCCTTCCGCGCTCATCGCCAGCGGTTTTTCGCAGAACACCGGCTTGCCAGCGGCGATGGCCGCGAGCGTAAATTCTTCATGCGTCGGATCCCAGGAGGTCACCAGAATCGCGTCGACTTCTGGTGAATTAATCACCTGATGGCCATCGGCGTAGACCTCCGCCTCGATATTGAGGCGCTGCAGCGCGGCGCGCGCGCTATCCACGTTGATATCCGATACCGCCACTACTTTTGCCCCCTGCAGGACATTATTGCAGCGACGAATATGTTCCTGGCCGATTGCGCCGGCACCGATAACGCCAAGTTTCAAAGTCATAATTACACCTGTAGGGTTCATAGCGAGAAATAAAGGGCCGGCGGTTCCGGCCGGAATATTAGTATTTGCGCGCCTGGTCGAGGTGAGCGTTAAGCTTCTCCGCCACCGCCTGCGTGCGTTCAGAGGTGGAAGCCTGCGCTACGCCGACGTGCCACCAGCTGAAATATTTGTGCACCATGGTTTTCGGCAGCACCTTGATGTCGATAAGCGTTGAAACCGGCGATTGACGCGCCTCTTCCAGCGCGACCTGCAACTGCTCCAGCGTGGTAACGCGCCAGGTTTTGCAGCCGTAGCCCGCCGCGATGGCGGCGAAGTCCACCGGCACGAAGCCGCCGTCCAGCTTGCCGCCTTCCGGGTTGCGGAAGCGGAACTCGGTGCTGAAGCTGTCCATGCCGTGTTCCATCTGCAGGTTGTTGATGCAGCCGTTGGTCATATTGTCGAACAGCACCACGTTGATCTTGGTGCGCTCCTGAATCGAGGTGACCAGCTCGGAGTGCAGCATCATAAAAGAGCCGTCGCCCAGCAGCGCGTAAACCTCACGATTCGGCTGCGCCAGCTTCGCGCCCAGCGCGGCGTTGACCTCATAGCCCATGCAGGAGTAGCCATACTCAACGTGGTACGAGTTGTAGTCGCGGGTGCGCCAGACGCGTTGCAGATCGCCCGGCAGACTGCCCGCTGCCGCGACAATCACTGCATCCTTTGGGAGCTGCTCGTTTAGCGTGCCGAGCACGCGGCTCTGGGTAAGCACCGACTGGGTCAGGCGATTGAATTCGGCGAACACCGCGTCGCGATCGATATGGTCAGCGATTTCCGGGATAAAGCCGTCGCCGCTGTATTCCACCTGATAGACGCGCTGCGTCTCTTTCAGCAGTTTGCTCTGCGCCTGCGCGATCTGATCGTCCCAGTCGTTGCTGTAGTTTTTATCCGCCAGCCCCGCCTCCAGCGCGACAAGCGCCTCGCGCGCGTCTGCCAGCAACTGCACGCCGTCGAGCTTGTAGCTGTCGAAGTTGCTGACGTTAACGTTAAGGAAGCTGACCTCCGGATGCTGGAAGATCCATTTTGATGCGGTGGTAAAGTCGGTGTAGCGCGTGCCGACGCCAATCACCAGATCCGCCTCTTTCGCCAACAGGTTGGCAGCCAGGCAGCCGGTTTCGCCCACGCCGCCAACGTTGAGCGGATGGTCAGAGACGATGGTGCCTTTGCCCGCCTGAGTTTCGGCGAAGGGAATTTGATAGCGTTCGGCAAACTGGCGCAGCGCCTCGCCCGCTTCGGAATATTTCACGCCGCCGCCCAGTACGATCATCGGCTTACGCTTGCGGCTAATCAGCGCCAGCGCGTCGTTTAGCTGCGCGGCGGTCGGCAGGCGACGATCGAGACGGTGTACGCGTTTCTGGAAGAAGTAGTCCGGGAAGTCCCAGGCTTCGCTCTGCACATCCTGCGGCAGCGCGAGGGTCACCGCGCCGGTTTCAGCGGGATCGGTCAGCACGCGCAGCGCGTTAATGCAGGCGGTCATCAGCTGCTCAGGACGGCTGACGCGATCCCAGTATTTGCTAACGGCGCGGAAGGCGTCGTTGGTGCTGATGCTGAGATCGTGGCTCTGCTCAATCTGTTGCAGCACCGGATCGGGCTGACGCGTCGCGAAGACATCGCCAGGCAGCAGCAGTAGAGGAATGCGATTAGCGGTGGCGGTGGCCGCCGCGGTGATCATATTGGCGGCACCCGGTCCGACCGACGAACTACAGGCGATAATTTGGCGGCGCAGAGATTGTTTAGCGAAGCCCATTGCGGCATGCGCCATACCCTGTTCGTTACGGCCCTGATAAACGGTCAGATCGCCGCTATCCTGCTCCAGCGCCTGACCCAGTCCCAGCACGTTGCCGTGACCAAAGATAGCGAAGAGGCCTTTTACGAACTTCGTTTCCACGCCATCGACATTAATGTATTGATTATCAAGAAACTTAACCAGCGCCTGTGCGGTGGTCATTCTGATGGTGGCCATATGCTTTTCCTCTACATGCTGCAACCTGGTAGCAGGTCAGCGACGTGGCGTATCGCAAAAGCGACCGCAGGTAACTGAAACGTGAAGCGATTATAAACAAATATATTTTTCATAAAATACGATTACAGAAGAAACATTTCATTTTGCGATTGAGATCAAATTTAACCGTGAAATGCGCTCCTCAGCGCGAACAACGAGAGGCTGAGTGAAACATGAAGTGAGAAAAGCGGATGATATGGATAATTTCATTCTATTTCAGCGGCTTCCATTCCGCCTGGCTCATCTGGCCCCGCAGGGCGTGTAGCCCAGAAACGGGGTGAAACAGCGTAAATATGGCGTGCATAATGCGCGGCCAATGCAGAGTTTTACCTGGTTCACAAAATCGCGATGTACGTTTCATTTCATATTGTGTTTGGAATTTTTATTCCTCATACTCGCTTTATCGTCAGTCTGGCAAGGGCAAAAACCAGACGCACGCCGGGATGTCGACTTTCTGGCCCGCGTGTCTGCTTATCACAGAAGGAAAAAACAGGTATGAGTACACAACAGAAGCGGCTTGATGTGATTTGTATTGGACGCATCGCCGTCGACCTTTATGGTCAGCAAATTGGCGCGCGGCTGGAGGATATGAGCTCCTTTGCCAAATATCTCGGCGGCTCCTCCGGCAATGTCGCTTATGGCACCGCGATTCAGGGGCTGAAGTCAGCCATGCTGGCGCGCGTAGGCGATGAACACAACGGCCGCTTTCTGCGCGAAGAGCTGAATCGCGTGGGGTGTAATACCGAGGGACTGATTACCGATAAGCAGCGCCTGACGGGGCTGGTGATCCTCGGCATCAAAGATGAAGAGAGCTTTCCGCTGATTTTCTACCGCGATAACTGTGCCGATATGGGGCTGGTGCCGGAAGATATCGACGAAGAGTTTATTAAGGCGTCGCGCGCGGTGGCGGTGACCGGCACCCATCTGTCGCATCCGCAGACGCGCGCCGCGGTGCTGAAAGCGCTCGATATTGCGAAGCGCAACGGCCTGCGCACCGCGCTCGATATCGATTATCGCCCGGTATTGTGGGGGCTTACCTCGCTCGGCGACGGCGAAACGCGTTTTATCGAGTCGCAGCAGGTGACGCGCCAGCTGCAGGAAGTGCTGCACTATTTCGACCTGATTGTCGGCACAGAAGAGGAGTTCCATATCGCGGGCGGCAGCACCGATACGCTGGCGGCGCTAAAAAGCGTGCGCCAGGCGACGCAGGCGACGCTGGTGTGCAAGCGTGGTCCGCTGGGCTGCGTGGTGTTCGAGGGCGACATCCCCGACAGCTGGGAGCAGACGCGCCTGCACAGCGGCGTGCGGGTCGAGGTTCTCAACGTGCTGGGTGCGGGCGACGCCTTTATGTCCGGGCTGCTGCGCGGCTGGCTTAATGACGAGGGCTGGGAGCAGGCGTGTCGCTACGCTAACGCCTGCGGTGCGCTGGTGGTATCGCGTCACGGCTGCGCGCCGGCGATGCCGACCAAAGCGGAACTGGACGATTTTCTCAACCGCGACCGCGAGGTGAAACGCCCCGATCTCGATCCCCGTCTTAACCATCTGCATCGCGTGACCACGCGCAAGCAGCAGTGGCCAGAGCTGAACGTTTTCGCCTTCGACCATCGCAAACAGCTGGCCGATATGGCGCACGAGGCGGGCGTCGATGAGAGCAAGATCCCGGCGTTGAAGGTGCTGTTGCTGAAGGCGGCTGAAGAGGCGGCGTCTGAGGCGGGCCTGGAGAGCAAGAGCGGCATCCTGGCTGATACCACTTACGGGCAGAAAGCGCTGAACGCCATTACCGGCAGAGGCTGGTGGATCGGCCGTCCCATTGAGCTGCCCAGTTCGCGGCCGCTGCGGCTGGAACATGGCAATATCGGCTCGCAGCTGATCGACTGGCCCGCCGAGCACGTAGTGAAATGTCTGGTGTTCTACCATCCGCACGACAGCGCCGAGATGCGCAAAGAGCAGGACGAGCTGGTGCTGGACGTCTGGAAAGGCTGCAACAAGAGCGGACATGAACTGCTGCTTGAGGTGATTCTGCCAGAGAGCAATCCCGATCGTGACGAAGCCCACTACCTCACCATGCTTAGCCACTTTTATCAGCTGGGCATTAAGCCCGACTGGTGGAAGCTCCCGCCGCTGTCGGCGGAGAGCTGGCAGGCGATTAGCGGCCTGATCGAGCAGCAGGATCCCTACTGTCGCGGCATTTTGCTGCTGGGACTTGATGCACCAGAAGAGCAGCTGAAGGCGGGTTTCGCCGCGGCGGCGCAGGCGCCCTGGGTGAAAGGCTTTGCGGTCGGGCGCACTATTTTCGGCCAGCCGTCGCGCCAGTGGCTGCAGGGCGAGCTGGATGATGCGGCGCTGGTGGAGAAGGTGAAGGGCAACTATCTGCGGCTGATCGGCTACTGGCGCGCTGCGCGCGGTTAGTCGCGGGCTTTTTATACAGACGGCTCTAAAGCTTAAAAAGCGGGAGGCATAAACCGAAGAGCAAAGCGTCCCGCGCCAGGGAAGGCGCGGGCCGAGCGAGCATGGATGCATAAGCGACTTTGCGATCGGTTTATCCCTCACGCGTCAGCACAATGCAGCTCACCTCAACGACGGGAACAAGCCCGTCGTTTTCATTTCAATAGCTTATTTCAGCGTGATGCTCTTAACGATGCTGTCCGCATCGCTCTGCGCCTGCTGCTGGTTATCACCTGGCAGCGTAATCTGCAGCGTCAGCAGTTTGCCGTCGACCTTCGCCAGAATCACTGAGGACCATGAGGTCTGGTTATTGGCGGAGACCACGCTGTCCAGACGCTGTGCAGGCTGATCTTTCAGGGTAATCGCTTTGTCGGACACCACCTGAAGCTGCGGATCGCGGTTGCGCTGCTGCTGTTCCAGACGCTGCGCCAGCACATCCAGCCCTTCGTTGGTGGCCTCGCCTGCGATAACAATCACGGCGCGCGCGCCGGTTTCATCGGCGTAAACGTGCATATTGGTCGTCTGGTTGCCCAGTTTGCCGCTCTTGTCCGACATGCCTGCCGGCAGCGAGAAGCTCAGCTTGCCATCCATCAGCGTGACGTTCTGCGCCGACTGGCTGGCGCTGGTGCCGTTGCTGCCGGTGGCGTCATCTTTCTTCTGATCGCAGGCCGCCAGGCCCAGCACCAGTAAGCCAATACCCGCATATTTCACTAAGTTTCGCATCTGAATCCCTTTATTTGATTCCAGTAAGGCGTTCATACAACTCGAATCAGGCGGCAAAAGCAACCGCCCGATTGTCAGAAGATCTTAGCGGGTCATTGCGAAAGGCTCTATCGCCGGTTAGCCGAAATTTACCTGCGGGCGCTGCGAGCGCTCCGCCAGACGTTTCAGCATCGCATTGAGCAGCACGCCGTAGGCGGGCAGGAAGAAGACCAGGCAGATCAGCACTTTAAAGCTGTAGTCCACCAGCGCGATCTCAACCCAGTGCGCGGCCATAAACGGGTCCGTGCTCTTATAAAAGGCGATAAAGAAGAAGGCGAGCGTATCGCTGATATTGCCGAGGAACATGGCAGCAGCAGGCGCCACCCACCACTGCGGCAGCTGGCGCAGGCGGTTAAAGACGTGAACGTCGAGGATCTGACCCAGCGCATAGGCCATAAAGCTGGCGCAGGCGATGCGCGCCACGAACAGGTTAACGTTATGCAGTGCCGCCAGGCCCTGCCACTGGCCCTGGTAAAACAGGCTGGAGACCAGATAGGAGACAAACAGCGCCGGGATCATCACCGCGAGGATAATGCGGCGTGCCAGCGGCGCGCCGAAAATGCGCACGGTCAGGTCGGTCGCCAGAAAAATAAACGGAAAGCTGAATGCG
Source organism: Enterobacter sp. BRE11 (assembly GCF_031844285.1). NCBI lineage: Bacteria > Pseudomonadati > Pseudomonadota > Gammaproteobacteria > Enterobacterales > Enterobacteriaceae > Enterobacter > Enterobacter sp. BRE11. The sequence continues at coordinate 110,388 of NZ_JAUZUX010000007.1, read as the reverse complement.
CCCCAGGTGGTATGGAAGCCGAAAATGGATACCGGCAGCTGCACCAGATAGTTGCTGGAGATAATCACCAGCAGATGAAACAGAGAGAGCCAGATCAGCGCGTGCTGACGCTGACGCAGAGAAAATGCGATCATAGTGGACCTTTTTCATATTGGGGTGAGGGAACCCATTGCCGCGCAAAGCTGAGCCCGCGCGACGGTGTCAACGTTAAAAAACCGCGGCATCTTACCGCGTTGTGCTATTTACGCAATGGTTAATTTTAACGCAATCGTTCTCGTCTTGCGTCTGCGGGGCGCCGCGTTAAAATGAGCGCCCCCTGTTTAGAACCGAGTGATTTATGAGCGACAACTTCTCCCACGCCGATCATCAGCTGGATGCCCTGGGCCTGCGCTGCCCGGAGCCGGTAATGATGGTGCGCAAAACGGTCCGCACCATGCAGGATGGAGAAACGCTGCTGATTATCGCCGACGATCCGGCCACCACGCGCGACATTCCCGGCTTCTGCCGCTTTATGGAGCATCGCCTGCTGGCGCAGCAGACCGACACCCTGCCTTATCACTACCTGATCCAGAAGGGCCTCGGCGCCTGATCGTCGCGCCCGCTACCTGCGACGCGCGCGCAGCAGCCGCAGCGCGTTAGCGGTCACCAGCGCCGTTGCACCGGAGTCGGCGACCACCGCCAGCCAGAGACCGGTCAGGCCCAGCAGCGTAGTGACCAGAAACAGCGCCTTCAGCCCCAGCGCAATGGCGATATTTTGCCGCAGCGTGGCACGCGTGCGCTGCGCAAGCGCCACCAGTGACGGCAGCAGCGGCAACGCATCGCGCGTCAGCGCGGCGTCGGCGGTCTCCAGCGCAATATCGCTGCCGCTTCCCATGGCGATGCCGATTGTGGCCGCCTTCATCGCGGGCGCATCGTTTATGCCGTCGCCGACCATTGCCAGCGGGCGCTGCTGACTCAGCGCGCGAATGGCGTCGACCTTGTCGCCAGGCAGCAGGCCAGCGCGAAAGTCGATGCCGAGTTCGCCAGCGATCGCCGCTGCCGCACGCGGGTTGTCGCCGGTGAGCATCAGGCTCTCAATGCCCATTCTTTTCAGCTCAGCCAGGGCGTCGCGTGCGTCGGCGCGCAGGTTGTCGCGCAGCGCCAGCGCGCCCAGCGGTTCGCCGTCGCGCAGGATCGCCACCAGCGTTTGCCCCTGTTCTTCCTGCTGCAGGATCTGCGTGCGCTGCGCGGCGCTCAAGGCGTCGACGCGGCCGGGGGACAGCAGCGCGATCTGCGCGCCCTCGACCTGCGCGGCGATGCCGCTGCCAGCCAGCGTCATCTGCTGGCTGGCCGAGGGCAGGGTCAGCTGTCGCTCGCTGGCGGCCGCGACAATCGCCGCGGCCAGCGGATGCGTCGAGCCCTGTTCCACCGCGGCCGCTAGCGCCAGCAGCTCATCCTGCGAGGCGGAGGTGAAGCGGAGTACGCCGGTAACCTGCGGTTTGCCCTGCGTCAGGGTGCCGGTTTTGTCGAAGGCGATGGCGCGTATCTGGCTGAGGCGCTCCAGCGCCGCGCCGCCCTTAATCAGTGCCCCCTGACGCGCGGCGGCGGCGAGGCCGGAGGTTATCGCAGCGGGCGTCGCGATCACCAGCGCGCAGGGACAGCCGATCAGCAGCAGCGTCAGACCTTTGTAGATCCACGGCAGCCAGCCGCCAAAGCCGAGCAGCGGCGGCACCACCATCACCAGCGCGGCCAGCAGCATAATCAGCGGGGTATAGAGACGGCTGAAGCGATCGATAAAGCGCTCGACCGGCGCGCGGTGGCTCTCCGCCTCTTCAATCAGGGTCAGAATACGGTCGATGGCGCTGGCACCCGGTTCAGAGGTTACCTCTAGCTGAATCAGGCGATCGACGCTGGTGGCGCCCGCCAGCAGCGCATCCCCTTTTTCACGCGTGACCGGCAGCGATTCGCCGGTGAGTGCGCTTTCATCCAGGTTCGCCTCGTCGCTCAGCAGGCGGCCGTCTACCGGCAGGCGTCCGCCTGCCGCCACTTCGATAACGTCGCCAGGGCGCAGCGCCGCCAGCGCCACGCTCTCCCGCCTGTCGCCGTTAAGGCGCGTGGCGTTTTCCGGGCGTAGCGCCATCAGCTGCGTCACGCCGCTGCGCGCGCGCGCGGCGGCAAAAGCTTCCAGGCGTTCGCCCAGCAGGAACAGCAGCAGCACCATCGCCGCTTCGGCATGGGCACCGATCAGCAACGCCCCGGCGGCAGCCACGCTCATTAGCGTTTCGATAGTAAAGGGCGAGCCAATGCGGGCGCGTCGCCATGCGCTGCGCGCCACCGGCCACAGGCCAGTCAGCGTCGTAAGGATAAACAGCCCGTCACCCCAGCGCGGCGCAAACTGGCTTAGCGTAAAGCTGGCGAGCATCAGGAGAGCGAGCACGATGATGGCGCGGTTATCGCGCCAGCGGGAGGCGGCGGGTGGAGCGGTTGCCTCGCTGGCCAGGGTAAATCCGGCGCGCTTAACGGTCTGTTCTACGGCGGCGGAGACATCGGCACTGGCCTCAACCAGCAGCTTTTCACTGGCGAATACAACGCGCGTTTGCCGCACCTGCGGCAGCTGGGCAACGGCAGTTTCAATGGTACGGGCGCAGCTGGGGCAGTCCATGCCGCTGACGCGCCAGCTAAAGCGCCAGCCGCCTTGCCTGTCGCTCTCTTCGTCGCTGTCGCCGGCATGTCTCTCCTCGCCAGGGCTGCCGTCCGCCTCGCAGCAACCGCCCCCGCAGGCTGGCTGAACAGGTGAAGCGGCGCGGATGTTCAGGCGTGCAGACGCCGCGCCAGGCAGGGCGCACAGCGGTTTAGTGGCGGAATGCGTGTGGCAAGAGCGGCCGCAGCCGCAGGCGTGTTCGTGATGATGTTGCTGCATAAAACCTCCAGTAGCGGACGGGCGATCCCGCCCGCTACTGCATCCTACACTCTGGAGTCGACTCCAGAGTCAAGGCCGGTTTTACATCAGATAAGCCACAGCGAGCGGACAATCATAAAGTGCCCGGCAAAGTAACAGGCGGCGACGATAGCGCTGTCGGCGCGAAAACGGCGGCGATAGTGGCTGACGAACCAGACGATATTGGCCAGCAGCAGCAGGCTTGCGCCTACTACCAGCGTGAAGCTGTCGTCGGTGGGACGGAAGAGATACTGCTCGGCGGCCATCCAGGTCATGACCAGCGTCATGCCGATCAGCGTGCAGATCGGCCAGCGCAGCGTCTCCAGGCGGTTCCAGATGGTCGCGATAGTGATGGCGCCAATAATCAGCAGCGTCAGCGGAATCGGCCAGTAAAAGGTCATCGTCATGCCGGCGGCGAAGCTGATGGTGTACAGCAGGTGAGAGAGGAAGAAGGCCCCCAGCGCGTAGAGCATCTGCTGGCGCGGCAGCAGCAGCAGCGCGTCGCCGACCAGCGTCGCGAGCAGTCCGGCGATAATCAGGTAATCGGTCGGTTTCAGCACCGGCGCCTGCCAGGCCCAGCCCACCATCAGCAACAGCGTAATAGGTTTGAAGAGCCAGCGCTGCCACTGCGGGCCGCGATAGGATGCGTCAACATAGAGCCAACCGGAGAAGAGTACGGCAAGAAATGACCAAAGCATTGCTGCTCCCTTAAGGACAACCTGTCCATCAGATGGTGAAAATTCCCAATAAGTCGATCTCAGTTTAGGTTACGGCCTCGCAATGTGACAATCAGGCAACTCTGGTTGTATGCTTCACCCGCACTGCTTTCCAGAGCTTAACGAGACGAGAAAAAACCATGAGCAAACCACCGCTACTCTTTTTTATCGTACTGGCCGTTATCGCCGTGCTGGCGACGCGCCAGTTTATCAAGCAGCGGCGCGAGGCGGCGGTGAACGACGCCTCGCCGGTGCGCACGCTAATGGTGAAGGTCAAGACCAAGCGGGAGTACCCGTCGCCCAACCGGCGCTCGCGCCAGCGCGAAGTGATTGCAGGGGAAGAGATGCGCTACGAAGCCTGGTTCCATCCCCTGAACGGCGCCAGCGATATTAAGGCGATTGTGGGCGAGCGCGACTACAACCAGATGGATACCGGCGCGAAGGGCGAGCTGAAGATGCAGGGATCGCGTTTCGTCAGCTTTACGCCGGCGCAGTAAAACTGCGAATTTTGATAAAGTGCCCAGCGCGGGTAAGACGAATCGATCGCAAAGACGCAAAAGCGGCATCCTTGCCAGCTCGGCCCGCGCGAGTACGCACCTCATCCCTGAGGCGCGCCCGTCACCGGGCCAACGTTACACGTTGTTCAAAAGCGCTCCCGGCGCTTTTGTCCCTGTCGCGGGACGCTTTGCTCTTCGGTTCGTCTCACCCGCTTGCAGACGTTGTAAGCTGTTCAGTCCGCTGTTTCACTTCTTCTTCGGAAAATTGGCCTTCTGCCACGCCAGCAGTTCAAACACGCCGAACAGAAAGATTTTGGTTTGCGTCCAGCGATCAATTGGCGGCGCATCCTTCGGCTGGGTGGCGCGCAGCAGCGTCAGCTGCAGCCCGTGCATCAGGATCATAAAGAACAGCGCGACGTGGATAAAATAGCGCAGCGGTTTAGGGTAGGGATCGACCAGGTTAAAAAGTAAAAAAGCCCAGACGCACAGCATTAACAGGCGGCCTAAATTAAGCAACATCGGATGTCTCTTGTTGTCGGTGATATAAACGATACGCCACTTGTCCGGCGATCTTCTCGCGATGCAGTGCCCAGCTAGCGGGCACCGGCGGCGCGCCGTGCTCGACTTCGCTCTCAACATAAATCATCGCCTCGTCCGCCAGCCAGCCATTCTGTTCCAGCAGCTGCAGCGTCTGCTCCAGCAGCCCTTTACGGAACGGCGGATCGACGAATACCACGTCGTATGGCTCGCCGGAGGCGGCCAGCCAGTTGAGGGTATTGACGTTGATCACCTGCGCGTCGCTGGCGCGCAGGGTGTTTACATTTTTCTCCAGCTGCTGCGCCACCGGACGTTCCAGCTCCAGCAGCGTCACCGAACCCGCAAAGCGCGACAGCGCCTCCAGGCCGAGCGCGCCGCTACCGGCAAAACAGTCAAGGCAGCGCGCCTGCTGCAGCACCGGCGCCAGCCAGTTAAACAGGGTTTCACGAACGCGATCGGTGGTGGGGCGCAGTCCGGCGCTGTCGGGCACCGGCAGTTTGCGTCCGCGCCACTGACCGCCGTTGATGCGGATTTGTCCGGCAGCGCCTGTGCTACGAGGGGTTTTACTCATCTTGCTCACAACTCGTCATAATTTGTTGCGTAGTTTAACGGGCGAACGAGTGAGAAGAAACGGTAAAAAAGGGTGCTGTGGTGCGCTGGCTGGAAAGTGTTAGACTAGTGAGTTGCTGAAGTCATACATAATTCTGCTGTTTTTCGCCCTTTCGGCGGTAAAAACCAGAGCTAATTTTTATCCCCTGGGAACAGCGAGCGACCGGGATTAAGCCATCGAGGAGTGTCGTCACACAATGGCAAAAGAGAAAAAACGTGGCTTTTTTTCCTGGCTGGGATTTGGCAAAGAAGAAGAGACACAACAGCCTGCTGAAGCGTCTGAGCAGCAGCCTGATGAGCCTGCGCTGGCGCAGGCGGAAACCGAGGCGGCGCATACCGTCGAGCTGACCGAACAGGTCGCCGAGGCGCAGCGCGAAGCACCTGCGCAGGCCGAGGAAGAGCGCGTTGCCCCAGAGCCAGAAGCGGAAGCGGTCGTCCAGAAAGCACAGGACGCGGAAATTATCGCGCCGCTGGAGGAGATCGTTCCCGAAGAGGAGCCGGAGCTGGCGCCAACGCCTGTCGCAGACGAGCTCTTGCCGGAAACGCTGCCAGAAGAAGAGCAGCCGCTGGATGATGAAGCGCTGGCGGCGCTGGCGCTGGCAGAAGCGCCGCAGGATGACGTGGCGGAAGAGATCATCGCCGAAGAAGAGGCTGAGGCAACGGTTGCCGACGAAGCGGTGCAGGACACCGTCAGCGATCTGCCGCTCGCCGCTGCGCCAATTCTCTCCCAGGAGCAGGAACGTCCCACCAAAGAGGGATTCTTCGCGCGTCTGAAGCGCAGCCTGGTCAAAACGCGCCAGAACCTCGGCTCCGGCTTTATCAGCCTGTTCCGCGGCAAAAAAATCGACGATGAGCTGTTTGAAGAGCTGGAAGAGCAGCTGCTGATCGCCGACGTCGGCGTCGAGACCACGCGCCGCATTATCACTAACCTGACGCAGCAGGCGAACCGCAAACAGCTGCGCGACGCGGAAGCGCTCTACGGCCTGCTGAAAGCGGAAATGGCGGGCATTCTGGCGAAAGTAGACGCGCCGCTCGACGTCAGCGGCAAAGGGCCGTTTGTGATCCTGATGGTCGGCGTCAACGGCGTCGGCAAAACCACAACCATCGGCAAGCTGGCGCGCCAGTATCAGGCGCAGGGCAAATCGGTCATGCTGGCGGCGGGCGATACTTTCCGCGCGGCGGCCGTGGAGCAGCTGCAGGTGTGGGGCGAACGCAATCATATTCCGGTGGTGGCGCAGCATACCGGCGCGGATTCCGCCTCGGTGATCTTCGACGCCATTCAGGCGGCGAAAGCGCGCGGCGTTGACGTACTGATCGCCGATACCGCTGGTCGTCTGCAGAACAAATCGCACCTGATGGAAGAGCTGAAGAAAATCACCCGCGTGATGAAAAAACTGGACGAGGAGGCGCCGCACGAAGTGATGCTGACCCTCGACGCCAGCACCGGCCAGAACGCCATCAGCCAGGCGAAACTCTTCCATGAAGCGGTCGGCCTGAGCGGTATTACCCTGACCAAGCTGGACGGTACGGCGAAAGGCGGCGTGATCTTCTCGGTGGCCGATCAGTTCGGCATCCCGATTCGCTATATCGGCGTCGGGGAAGGCATAGAAGATTTACGGCCCTTCAAGGCCGAAGATTTTATTGAGGCACTGTTTGCCCGAGAGGACTAATTGGGATGATTCGCTTTGAAGAGGTCAGTAAGGCATATCTCGGCGGGCGTCAGGCGCTGCAGGGGGTCGATTTTCATCTGCGGCCGGGCGAAATGGCGTTCCTGACCGGCCATTCCGGCGCCGGTAAGAGTACCCTGCTGAAGCTGATTTGTGGCATCGAGCGGCCGAGCGCGGGCCAAATCTGGTTCAGCGGTCACGATATTTCACGGCTGCGCCACAGCGAGGTGCCGTTCCTCCGTCGCCAGATCGGCATGATCTTTCAGGATCACCACCTGCTGATGGATCGTTCGGTTTACGACAATGTCGCCATCCCGCTGATTATTTCCGGCGCCAGCGGCGAAGATATTCGCCGCCGCGTCTCAGCGGCGCTGGATAAAGTTGGCCTGCTTGATAAAGCGAAAAGCTTTCCGATTCAGCTCTCCGGCGGCGAACAGCAGCGTGTCGGCATTGCGCGCGCCGTGGTGAACAAGCCCGCCGTGCTGCTGGCGGACGAACCGACCGGCAACCTGGACGACGCGCTGTCGGAAGATATCCTGCGTCTGTTCGAAGAGTTTAACCGCGTAGGCGTCACCGTACTGATGGCGACGCACGACAGCGGGCTGATCGCGCGGCGACGCTATCGCGTCATGACGCTCAATCAGGGACGCCTGCATGGAGGCCACGATGGTCAATAAACGCAACAAGCGCCCCGCTGCGCCTAAAGCGAAAGCGCCGTCTAAAAGCAAAGCGCTGAAGGGCGGCTGGCAGGAACAGTGGCGCTACGCGTGGCGCGGCACTCTGTCAGATATGTATCGCCAGCCGCTGGCGACGCTGCTGACGGTGATGGTGATCGCCATCTCGCTGACGCTGCCCAGCGTCTGCTATATGGTGTGGAAAAACGTCAGCCAGGCGGCGACGCAGTGGTATCCCGCGCCGCAGCTGACGGTTTATCTGTCGAAAACGCTGGACGATACCGCCGCGGAAAACGTGGTGGCGCAGCTCAAGCAGGTCGACGGCGTGGATAACGTCAACTACCTGACGCGAGAAGAGGCGCTGAACGAGTTCCGCAACTGGTCGGGCTTTGGTGGCGCGATGGATATGCTGGAGCAGAATCCGCTGCCGGCGGTGGCGATTATTACGCCGAAGCTTAACTTCCAGAATGCCGACACCATGCAGAACCTGCGCGACAGCGTCGCGAAAGTGCAGGGCGTCGACGAAGTACGCATGGACGACAGCTGGTTTGCCCGACTGGCGGCGCTGACCGGGCTGGTGGGCCAGGTCGCGTCGATGATCGGCATTTTGATGATTGTCGCGGTGTTCCTGGTGATCGGCAACAGCGTGCGGCTTAGCATCTTCGCGCGGCGCGATACCATTAACGTACAGAAGCTGATTGGTGCCACCGACGGCTTTATTCTGCGCCCGTTCCTCTACGGCGGCGCGCTGCTTGGCTTAAGCGGGGCGGTGCTGTCGCTGATCCTCTCTGAGGTGCTGGTGCTGCGTCTGCAGTCGGTGGTGGCGCAGGTAGCGCAGGTGTTTGGCACCACCTTCTCACTGGAAGGCTTCTCGTGGGACGAAGGGGTGCTGCTACTGCTGATCGCCGCGATCATCGGCTGGATCGCCGCCTGGCTGGCGACGGTGCAACATTTACGTCGTTTTACGCCCCAGTAACCGCCTGCAACGTTTTTTTGGTATAATGTTCCTCTGCTGCCGACGATCCGGGCGCAGAGGAACCTCCCTCTCTTCCCGCCTCGTCATCTGTGTGTAAAATATTCACTGCTATAATTGAACTTGTGGATAACTTGGCTACTCTAAGTAGCACACATTGCTTTCGGATTTTCCCCGGCGTTGACTTAAGGTAACGTCTGCTCAAAGGGAAGACGCAGCAACTTAATAACCATTGTGAGGGTTTGAATGACCAAAGAAATGCAAACTTTAGCTATTGCTCCTCTTGGCAACCTGGAATCTTATGTTCGGGCCGCCAACGTCTGGCCGATGCTGTCGGCAGAAGAGGAAAAAGCGCTGGCTGAACGGCTGCATTACCAGGGCGATCTGGATGCGGCTAAAACGCTGATCCTGTCTCACCTGCGCTTTGTAGTTCATATCGCTCGTAATTACTCCGGTTACGGCCTGCCTCAGGCGGACCTGATTCAGGAAGGGAACATCGGCCTGATGAAGGCGGTGCGTCGCTTTAATCCTGAAGTGGGCGTGCGTCTGGTCTCTTTCGCCGTGCACTGGATTAAAGCCGAGATTCACGAATACGTGCTGCGCAACTGGCGTATCGTGAAGGTCGCTACCACGAAAGCGCAGCGCAAGCTGTTCTTTAACCTGCGTAAAACCAAGCAGCGTCTGGGCTGGTTCAATCAGGATGAAGTCGAGATGGTGGCGCGTGAACTGGGCGTAAGCAGCAAAGACGTGCGTGAAATGGAATCGCGTATGGCTGCGCAGGATATGACCTTCGATATATCCGCCGACGACGAGAGCGGCGAAGGCAAAGCGATGGCGCCGGTGCTCTATCTGCAGGATAAAACCTCAGACTTCGCCGACGGCATCGAAGAGGATAACTGGGAATCGCACGCGGCAGACAAGCTGAGCGATGCGATGCAGGGCCTCGACGAGCGTAGCCAACATATCATCCGCGCCCGCTGGCTGGATGAAGATAACAAAACCACGCTGCAGGAACTGGCAGATCGCTACGGCGTTTCGGCCGAACGCGTACGGCAGCTGGAAAAAAATGCCATGAAAAAACTCCGCATGGCAATTGAGGCATAACGGAACGGCAAAAACGGGCGACGCGAGTCGCCCTTTTTTTTGCCCGCTATTTCACCCAGCCATCCGCCTGCGCGCGAAAACCGCAGGCCTGCATAAACGCCGCGCGCTCGCCCTGATTCGCGCTGCCTTTGTCCGCCACCCACCAGCTTGAGACCGAGCCATTTTGTGCAAGCGTCTCTTCCAACAGATAACGCCCTACGCCGCGACGGCGCGTCACCTCGCGCACCTCCAGCTGTGAAATAGTCCCCTGGGTTCCCACGAGCGTCAGCTTTAAGGCACCCAGCAGCCGCGCATTAAAACGGGCGGCATAAAGGCGAACATTTTCGTTCAGGCTGCCCTCCAGCGCAGCGATCTCCTCATCTGGCCAGATTTTCGCAAGGTCGATGCGGTCCTGCGCGCTCAGCGTGGTCAGGCGCAGAATAGTGAGTTTCATAACAAACACCTGTACTAGTCGAAAGGGCATAGTGTAGCGAATTTAGACAGTCAGAGCGCCGTCACTTTTTTAAGTTGAAAACAGGTCAAAAGATGGTCTGGATGCCAGGATAGAGGAGATAAAGAACAATAAGCGGCGTAAAAGCCAGCATAACGCGCTGGAGAAATAGCGGATGAGCCTGCATAACAACCAGATGATTATGCTGTTTCGGCTGGCTATTTCCCAATGTGTCAGTTGATTTACAGAAGAAACTTCCTGTTTAATAACCTGAAAAATAAAGCCTTATTACCAAAAAATACCGGAAAAGTTCGCTAAATCATTCATAAACATCATTTTTCAGCTTTATCCGGTAGCAAAAGCAAACCACAAATCACAGACACAACAAGATGGGGAAGTCCGCATGAAAATGAGTAAAGGCCGCGCATTACTGGCGGGTTGCGTTGCGCTGGCGATGAGCCACGCCGCTCTGGCTGACGACATCAAAATCGCTATCGTCGGTGCCGTAACCGGCCCGGTCGCGCAGTATGGCGATATGCAGTTCACCGGCGCCGCGCAGGCGATTAAGGATATCAACGCCAAAGGCGGCGTAAACGGCAATAAGCTGGTGGGCGTGGAGTATGACGACGCCTGCGACCCGAAACAGGCGGTGGCGGTGGCGAACAAGGTCGTCAACGACGGCATTAAGTACGTTATCGGCCATCTTTGCTCCTCTTCTACTCAGCCTGCGTCCGACATCTATAACGACGAAGGCGTGCTGATGATTACCCCGGCCGCTACCGCGCCGGAGCTGACCGCCCGCGGTTACGAAACCATTATGCGCACCACCGGCCTGGACTCCGATCAGGGGCCGACCGCGGCAAACTATATTCTCGACCAAATCAAGCCTAAACGTATCGCCGTGGTGCATGACAAGCAGCAGTACGGCCAGGGCCTGGCGGAATCGGTTCAGAAAACCCTGAAGGCGAAAGGCGGCAACGTGGTGCTGTTTGAAGGCATTACCGCGGGTGATAAAGACTTCTCTACGCTGATCGCGCGCCTGAAGAAAGAGAACGTCGACTTCGTTTACTACGGCGGTTACTACCCGGAAATGGGCCAGATTCTGCGCCAGGCGAAAGCGGCTGGCCTGAACGCCGGCTTTATGGGACCGGAAGGCGTGGGCAACGCCTCGCTCTCCAATATCGCGGGCGACGCCTCGGAAGGCATCTATGTAACGCTGCCGAAGCGCTATGACCAGCTGCCGGAGAACAAGGCGATTGTCGATGCTATCAAGACCAACAGCGCGCAGAACCGCAAGGATCCGACCGGTCCGTTCGTCTGGACTACCTATGCGGCGATCCAGTCGCTGGCGGCTGGCATTGAGCGCAGCAAGAGCGACGAGCCGGAAGAGATTGCGAAAAACCTGAAGGGCGGCGAGCCGGTGCCGACAGTGATGGGCAACCTGAGCTGGGATCAGAAAGGCGATCTGAAAGGCTTCGAGTTCGGCGTATTCAAATGGCACAAAGACGGTTCCTCAACCGCAGTTAAGTAATGTTTCATCGACAGACCAATCCCTTGCCGCGTCGGCAGGGGATTTTCCCGTTCTCATGCAGGTCTTCACTATGTCCGAGCAGTTTCTTTATTTCACACAGCAGATGCTTAACGGGGTCACCCTCGGCAGCACCTATGCGCTGATCGCCATCGGTTACACCATGGTTTACGGCATCATCGGCATGATCAACTTCGCCCACGGCGAGGTCTATATGATCGGCAGCTATGTCTCCTTTATCGTGATTGCCGCCCTGATGATGATGGGCATCGACACCGGCTGGCTGATGATTGCCGCCGGCTTCGTGATGGCGATCCTGATCTCCAGCGCCTACGGCTGGAGCATCGAGCGCGTCGCCTATAAGCCGGTGCGATCGTCGAAGCGCCTGATCGCGCTGATCTCCGCCATCGGTATGTCGATCTTCCTGCAAAACTACGTCAGCCTGACGCAGGGCTCGCGCGACCTCGCGCTGCCGAGCCTGATTACCGGCCAGTGGACGCTGGGCGAGAGCAACGGCTTTGCCGCCACCGTCTCCACCATGCAGATCGTCATCTGGCTGGTGACCTTCCTGGCGATGCTGGCGCTGACGCTGTTTATTCGCTATTCGCGTATGGGCCGCGCCTGCCGCGCCTGCGCCGAAGATCTGAAAATGGCGAGCCTGCTCGGCATCAATACCGACCGCGTGATTTCGCTCACCTTCGTGATTGGCGCGGCGATGGCGGCGGTGGCGGGCGTGCTGCTCGGCCAGTTCTACGGCTCAATTAACCCCTTTATCGGCTTCATGGCCGGCATGAAGGCCTTTACCGCCGCGGTGCTGGGCGGTATCGGCAGCATTCCCGGCGCGATGATTGGCGGCCTGGTGCTCGGCATCGCCGAAGCGCTGACTTCTGCCTATCTCAGCACCGAATATAAAGACGTGGTCTCTTTTGCGCTGCTGATCGTGGTGCTGCTGGTGATGCCGACCGGCATTCTGGGCCGCCCGGAGGTCGAGAAAGTATGAAATCTTCCTTTATCAATGCGCTGCTCTCCTCCCTGATGCTGCTGGTGCTGGCCAGCTTTTTTATGGGCATGCGTCTCGGCCTCGACGGCACGCGTCTGGTGGTGCAGAGCGCTGGCGACGTGCGCTGGAACTGGATTTTCGTCGGCTGCGGCGTGGTCTTTCTCTTTCAGCTGCTGCGCCCGTTCTGGCAGCGCGGCCTGAAAAAGATCTCCGGTCCGGCGCTGGTGCTGCCCGGCATCGACGGCTCCACGCCGAAGCAGAAGCTGTTTATGCTGGCGCTGATCGTCGTCGCGGTCGCCTGGCCCTTTTTCGTCTCGCGCGGTGCGGTGGACATCGCCACGCTGACGCTGATCTACGTGATGCTCGGCCTCGGACTCAACGTGGTGGTCGGCCTGTCAGGTTTACTGGTGCTTGGTTACGGCGGCTTCTACGCTATCGGCGCCTACACCTTCGCGCTGCTGAATCACTACTTCGGCCTCGGCTTCTGGGAGTGTCTGCCGCTGGCGGGCATCGTCTCGGCGCTGTTCGGGCTGCTGTTGGGCTTTCCGGTGCTGCGCCTGCGCGGCGACTATCTGGCGATCGTCACGCTCGGCTTCGGCGAAATCGTGCGCATTTTGCTGCTGAACAACACTGCGCTGACCGGCGGCCCCAACGGCATCGCGCAGATCCCTAAGCCGTCGCTGTTTGGCCTCGAGTTCGGCCGTAAAGTCTCCGAGGGCGGCTGGAGCACCTTCCACGAATTTTTCGGCCTGAAATATGACCCCAGCGACCGCGTGATTTTCCTCTATCTGGTGGCGCTGCTGCTGGTGGCGCTGACGCTGTTCGTGATTAACCGCCTGCTGCGCATGCCGCTGGGCCGCGCGTGGGAAGCGCTGCGCGAAGATGAGATCGCCTGTCGCTCGCTCGGCCTCAGCCCGACGCGCATCAAGCTGACCGCCTTTACCATTAGCGCCGCGTTCGCCGGCTTCGCCGGCACGCTGTTCGCCGCACGCCAGGGCTTTGTCAGCCCGGAGTCCTTTACCTTTGTCGAATCCGCCTTCGTGCTGGCGATTGTGGTGCTGGGCGGCATGGGCTCGCAGTTCGCCGTGATCCTCGCCGCTATCCTGCTGGTGGTGTCGCGCGAGCTGATGCGCGATCTGAACGAATACAGCATGCTGGTGCTGGGCGGCCTGATGGTGCTGATGATGATCTGGCGTCCGCAGGGGCTGCTGCCGATGAAGCGTCCGCACCTGAAACTGAAGCAGAAACAAGGAGAGCAGGCATGAGTCAGCCTTTATTAGCCGTTGAAGGCCTGATGATGCGCTTCGGCGGCCTGCTGGCGGTCAATAACGTGGCGCTGGAGCTGCGCCCGCAGGAGATCGTCTCGCTGATCGGTCCCAACGGCGCGGGAAAGACCACCGTCTTCAACTGCCTGACCGGCTTCTACAAGCCGACCGGCGGCACCATTAAGCTGCGCGAGCAGCATCTGGAGGGCCTGCCCGGCCAGCAGATTGCCCGCATGGGCGTGGTGCGCACTTTTCAGCACGTTCGCCTGTTCCGTGAGATGACGGTCATCGAGAACCTGCTGGTCGCGCAGCACCAGCATCTGAAAAGCAGCCTCTTTTCAGGCCTGTTCAAAACCCCGGCGTTTCGTCGCGGCGAGAGCGAGGTGCTGGATCGCGCCGCCACCTGGCTGGAGCGTATCGGGCTGCTCGATCTGGCCAACCGCCAGGCGGGCAATCTGGCCTACGGTCAGCAGCGCCGTCTGGAGATTGCGCGCTGCATGGTGACGCGTCCGGAGATCCTGATGCTGGACGAACCGGCGGCCGGGCTGAATCCGAAAGAGACGCACGAGCTGGATGAGCTGATCGCCGAACTGCGCGCTGAGCACAAGGTGTCCGTCTTGCTGATAGAACATGATATGAAGCTGGTGATGGGCATTTCCGACCGAATCTATGTGGTGAACCAGGGTACGCCGCTGGCCAACGGCACGCCGGAAGAGGTGCGTAATAATCCGGATGTGATCCGAGCCTATTTAGGAGAGGCGTAACATGGCAAATCCAATGTTATCCGTTAACAACGTTAGCGCGCACTACGGCAAGATCCAGGCGCTGCATAACGTCAGCCTGCATATTAGTCAGGGCGAAATCGTCACGCTGATCGGCGCCAATGGCGCGGGGAAAACCACGCTGCTCGGCACGCTGTGCGGCGAGCCGCGCGCCACCCAGGGCAGCATTACCTTCGATGGCAAAACCATTACCGACTGGCAAACCGCGCGCATCATGCGCGAGGCGATCGCCATCGTGCCGGAAGGACGTCGGGTGTTTTCGCGCATGACGGTAGAGGAGAACCTGGCGATGGGCGGCTTTTTCGCCAGCCGTCAGGAGTATCAGACGCGCATCGCGCGCGTTTATGCGCTCTTTCCGCGTCTGGCGGAGCGTAAAATCCAGCGCGCGGGCACCATGTCCGGCGGCGAGCAGCAGATGCTGGCGATCGGCCGCGCGCTGATGAGCCAGCCGCGTCTGCTGCTGCTGGACGAGCCCTCCCTGGGGCTGGCGCCGATTATTATCCAGCAGATCTTCGATACCATCGAGCAGCTGCGCAAAGAGGGGATGACTATCTTTCTGGTGGAGCAGAACGCTAACCAGGCGCTGAAGCTGGCGGATCGCGGCTATGTGCTGGAGAACGGGCACGTGGTGCTGGAAGATACGGGGGAAGCTCTGCTCTCCAACGAAGCCGTCCGCAGCGCTTACCTTGGTGCCTAGGCCTGGCTTACTTGCCATTTCGACAGCGAGCAGTGCTCGCATTCCTCACGTACTTTAGTACGCTCCGGATGCTGCGCGCTGGCCCTTGCCGAACTGGCTGCGCCGCCGACGGCCTTTGGCGTTGGATAAGGCCTGGCTTACTTGCCATTTCGACAGCGGGCAGTGCTCGCATTCCTCACGTACTTTAGTACGCTCCGGATGCTGCGCGCTGGCCGGTGCCGAACTGGCTGCGCCGCCGACGGCCTTTGGCGTTAGATAAGGCCTGGCTTACTTGCCATTTCGACAGGGGCAGTGCTCGCCATCCTCACGTACTATGTGTACGCTCCGGTGGCTGCGCGCTGTCCGGCGCCGAACTGGCTGCGCCGCCGACGGCCTTTGGCTGTGGTGCGATAACACAATTTAGATAAAACCTCCTTCATCTGGCCGTCATCCGGCTGTCATCTCGCTGTTATTAATCCGTCATTTTCCCGTGTCATGTTACTTCGCGAACAAAAAATGCGTGATATCGCGCGTACCTACCTGCACAGGAAAACTCTATGTCTGTCTTTACTTATAAAAAAAGCCTGATGAGTGCGGTTCTGGGCCTGGCCATCAGCGGCAACGCGCTGGCCGCCACTGAAATTCCTTTCTGGCACTCAATGGAGGGCGAGTTAGGCAAAGAGGTCGACTCGCTGGCGCAACGTTTCAACCAGGCGCATCCCGACTATAAAATCGTGCCGACCTATAAAGGCAACTACGAGCAGAGCCTCGCGGCAGGCATCGCAGCGGTGCGTACCGGCAAAGCGCCGGCCATTTTGCAGGTTTATGAAGTCGGCACCGCCACCATGATGGCGTCGAAGGCGATCGTGCCGGTGCATCAGGTCTTCCAGGACGCGGGCATTCCCTTCGATGAAAAACAGTTTGTGCCGACCGTGGCGGGCTACTACAGCGACGCCAGCGGCCATCTGATCTCTCAGCCGTTCAACAGCTCCACGCCGGTGCTCTACTACAACAAAGACGCCTTTAAAAAAGCGGGCCTGAACCCGGATCAGCCACCGAAAACCTGGCAGGCGCTGGCGAAAGATGCCGACGCGCTGCGTAAGGCAGGCATGAGCTGCGGCTACGCCAGCGGCTGGCAGGGCTGGATCCAGATCGAAAACTTCAGTGCCTGGCACGCCTTGCCGGTCGCCAGCAAAAACAACGGCTTCGACGGCACCGATGCGGTGCTGGAGTTCAACAAGCCGGTGCAGGTGCGTCATATCCAGATGCTGGAGGAGATGAACAAGAAAGGCGACTTCACCTACTTCGGCCGTAAAGACGAATCCACCGCCAAGTTCTATAACGGCGACTGCGGCATCACCACCGCCTCTTCAGGTTCGCTGGCGGATATCAAACACTACGCCAAATTTAACTTCGGCGTCGGCATGATGCCCTATGACGATACGGTGCCGAACGCGCCGCAGAACGCCATTATCGGCGGTGCCAGCCTGTGGGTGATGAAAGGCAAAGACGCCAACACCTACAAGGGCGTCGCGGAATTTATGCAGTTCCTCGCGCAGCCGGAAATCGCCGCTGAATGGCATCAGAAAACCGGCTACCTGCCGATTACCACCGCCGCCTACGAGCTGAGCAAGCAGCAGGGCTTCTACGACAAGAACCCTGGCGCGGATATCGCAACACGTCAGATGCTGAACAAAGATCCGCTGCCGTTCACCAAAGGTATGCGCCTGGGCAATATGCCGCAGATTCGCACCATCGTTGACGAAGAGCTGGAAGGCGTCTGGACCGGCAAGCAGACGCCGCAGGCCGCGCTGGATAGCGCGGTGAAACGCGGCAATGAACTGCTGCGCCGCTTTGAACAGCAGGTGAAGTAACCTGTGACGTTAAAAGGGCCGGCGCTGCTGGCCCTGTTCTCTTTCTCAGACAGAGTACGCTATGTCTTCATCTCGCCCGGTGTTTCGCACCAGTCTGTTGCCCTATCTGCTGGTGCTGCCGCAGCTGCTGATTACCGCTATCTTTTTCCTCTGGCCCGCAGGCGAAGCGCTGTGGTATTCGCTGCAAAACCTCGATCCCTTCGGCCTCTCCAGCACCTTTGTCGGCCTGGACAATTTCAGGCGCCTGTTTCAGGACAGCTACTATCTCGACGCCTTCTGGACCACCATCGTGTTCAGCACGCTGGTCACGGTGTGCGGCATGGTGCTGTCGCTGCTGCTGGCGGCGCTGGTGGATTATGTTATCCGGCTGCGCAAGCTCTACCAGACGCTGCTGCTGCTGCCCTACGCGGTGGCGCCGGTGGTTGCGGCGGTGATGTGGATGTTTCTGTTCAATCCCGGTCTCGGCCTGATTAGCCACTTCCTGAATCAGATCGGCTACAGCTGGAATTACGCGCAGAACAGCGGTCAGGCGATGTTCCTGATTGTCGTCGCCTCGATTTGGCAGCAAATGAGCTACAACTTTCTCTTCTTTTTCGCCGCGCTGCAGTCGATTCCAAAATCGCTGGTGGAAGCCGCGGCGATCGACGGCGCCGGGCCGGTGCGCCGCTTCTTCAATCTGTCGCTGCCGCTGATTACGCCGGTGAGCTTTTTCCTGCTGGTGGTAAACCTGATCTACGCCTTCTTCGATACCTTTCCGGTTATCGACGCCGCGACCGGCGGCGGGCCGGTGCAGGCCACCACCACGCTGATCTACAAAATCTATCGCGAAGGCTTTACCGGACTGGATCTCTCTTCATCGGCGGCGCAGTCGGTGGTGCTGATGCTGCTGGTGATCGGCCTGACCGTGATTCAGTTCCGCTTCGTTGAGCGTAAGGTGCAGTACCAATGATTGAAAACCGTCGCGGGCTGGATATCTTCAGCCACACGCTGCTGGTGCTGGGCGTGCTCACCATTCTTTTTCCGCTCTACGTCGCCTTCGTTGCCGCCACGCTGGATAACGAGGCGGTCTATCAGGTGCCGATGACCCTCATACCTGGCACCCACCTGTGGGAGAACGTCTCGCGCATCTGGACCCAGGGGGTTAACGGCAGCGGCCCGGCGTTTAGCCTGATGCTGCTCAACAGCCTGATTATGGCGTTCGGTATTACCGTCGGCAAAATTACGGTGTCGATGCTCTCCGCCTTTGCGCTGGTCTGGTTTCGCTTTCCGCTGCGCACGCTCTTTTTCTGGCTGATCTTCATTACGCTGATGCTGCCGGTCGAGGTGCGTATTTTCCCTACCGTGCAGGTGATCGCCGATCTCAATATGCTCGACAGCTACAGCGGCCTGACGCTGCCGCTGATGGCATCGGCCACGGCGACATTTCTGTTCCGCCAGTTCTTTATGTCGCTGCCGGATGAGCTGATCGAGGCGGCGCGCATCGACGGCGCCAGCGCGCTGCGCTTCTTCTGGGACATCGTGCTGCCGCTGTCGAAAACCAACCTCGCGGCGCTGTTCGTCATCACCTTTATCTACGGCTGGAACCAGTATCTCTGGCCGCTGCTGATCGTCAACGACGCCTCGCTCAGCACCGCAGTGGCGGGGATCAAAAGTATGATCTCCACCAGCGGATCGCCGACGCAGTGGAACGAAGTGATGGCGGCAATGTTATTAACCCTGATCCCACCGGTAGTGGTGGTGCTGGTCATGCAGCGCGCGTTCGTGCGTGGCCTGGTCGAGAGCGAGAAATAAGCATGGCAGGCGTAACCCTTCAGGCGGTAACCAAGTCCTACGACGGCAAGAATCAAATCATTCAGCCGCTCAACGTCACCGTCAACGATGGCGAATTTATGGTGATGGTCGGTCCCTCCGGCTGCGGAAAATCGACGCTGCTGCGCATGGTGGCCGGGCTGGAGCGCGTCACCTCCGGCGATATCTATATCGATGACAGACGCGTCACCCAGCTGGAGCCGAAAGATCGCGGCATCGCGATGGTGTTTCAGAACTACGCGCTCTATCCGCATATGACGGTCGAGGAGAATATGGCCTATGGGCTGAAGATCCGCGGCATGAGCAAAGAACATATCCGCCTGCGCGTGCTGGAAGCGGCGCGCAGCCTGGAGCTGGATCAGCTGCTGAGCCGCCGTCCACGCGAGCTTTCCGGCGGCCAGCGCCAGCGCGTGGCGATGGGCCGCGCCATCGTACGCGAGCCCTCGGTGTTTCTGTTCGACGAGCCGCTCTCCAACCTGGACGCGCGGCTGCGTGTGCAGATGCGACTGGAGCTGCAGCAGCTGCACCGTCGCCTGCAAACCACCAGCCTTTACGTCACGCACGATCAGGTCGAAGCGATGACGCTGGCGCAGCGCGTGATGGTATTGAACAAGGGCTTTGTCGAGCAGATCGGCACGCCGGTAGAGATTTACGAGCGTCCCGCCAGCCAGTTCGTCGCTTCCTTTATCGGCGCGCCGGCGATGAACCTGATTGACGGCCAGATCGGCAGCAACGGCACGCGCTTCAATATCGACCACTCCTACTCTCTGCCGCTCGGCGAGATCAAGGCGAAGTGGGCGAATCGTGCCGTGACGCTCGGCATCCGTCCCGAACATGTGCGCATCAGCCCGCGCGAGCGCGAGGGCATTCCGCTGCGCGTCGAGACGCTGGAGCTGCTCGGCGCGGACAACCTGGCGCACGGGCGCATCGGCGAGACGCCGCTGGTGGTGCGTCTGCCGCACAGCGAACGCCCGCAGGCGGGCAGCACGCTGTGGCTGCATCTGCCGTCGGATGCGTTACACTATTTCGATTCAACGACCGGAAAGCGTCTGGAATGAGCACATACAACTGGCCCTATCCTCATATCGTCGCCCATCGCGGCGGCGGCAAACTGGCCCCGGAAAATACCCTGGCGGCGATCGACGTCGGCGCGAAGTGGGGCCATACCATGATCGAGTTCGACGCGAAACTGTCGCAGGATAAGCAGATTTTTCTGCTGCACGACGACACGCTGGATCGCACCAGCAGCGGCTGGGGCGTCGCGGGTGAGCTGCCGTGGGAAAAACTGGCGCAGCTCGATGCGGGCGGCTGGTTCGGCAAGGCGTTCGACGGCGAACCGCTGGCGCGGCTTCCCGACGTGGCGGCGTGCTGTCGCCGGTACGGCATGATGGCGAATATCGAAATCAAACCGACTACCGGCAGCGAGGCGGAAACCGGTCGCGCCATCGCCCATGCGGCGAAAACGCTGTGGCAGGAGATGACCGCGCCGCTGCTGTCGTCGTTCTCTTACGTGGCGCTGGAGGCGGCGATGCAGGCGGAGCCGGATCTGCCGCGCGGCCTGCTGCTTGATGAGTGGGATGAGGCGTGGCAAAGCAAAACCGCTGCGCTGGCGTGCGTCTCGATTCACCTTAACCATAAACTGCTCGACGCCGAACGCGTCGCGACGCTGAAGGCCGCCGGCCTGCATATTCTCGTCTACACGGTAAACGACCCGGATCGGGCGCGTACCCTGCTGAAATGGGGCGTCGACGCCATCTGTACCGATCGCATCGACATTATCGGCCCCGACTTTCGTTAATTACGGTTCTGCTGCTGACCCGGCTGCGTGTTGATAACGCGCTGCTGGGCGCTGCTGCGCTGTTCCTGCATTTTGCGCTGTATCTGCTGCGTCTGCTGCTGCTGATCCTGCTGCAGTTTGTTCTGCTGCTGCTGCTGCCGGATCTGCATCTGCGTCTGCATGCGCTGCTGGCTTGGGTTGTAGCCCGGCTGATTAGGCTGATTCGTGTTGTTCAGCATATTGGCCATGCTGCTGAGTGGCAGCAGCGCGGCAAAGACGATTAACCATTTTTTCATGTGACTTCCTCCGTCAAGGCGGCCTCGCCATCGTCTGATGCGCCCGGCCGCAACTTCTTTAAGTTTAGCAACCTCACAAACTTCTCCCCCAGGAACGCACCGAATTTGACTTAGATGTTATTTTTTTGCTGTATATGTAAACACTTGCCTGCGTAATAACAAATGTAAACAACTGAAAAGGGTGGATGATGATGCGAGGAAATATACGCCAGCTTGGCTGGGCGGTAATAATGAGTTTAACGGTGGTCAGCGCCGCTGACGCCGCCGCGCCCGCCAGCGCGCCGCCCGTCTCTTATGGCGTTGAGGATGATACCTTTCATCCCGTCAGGGCGCAGAACGGCATGGTCGCCTCGGTGGATGCGCTGGCGACGCAGGTTGGCGTGGATATTCTGCGCCAGGGCGGCAACGCGGTGGATGCCGCCGTCGCCGTCGGCTTCGCGCTGGCGGTGACGCATCCGCAGGCGGGCAACCTGGGCGGCGGCGGCTTTATGCTGCTGCGCACCGCATCCGGCCGCGCCACCTCTATCGACTTCCGCGAAATGGCGCCGGGCCGCGCCTCGCGCGATATGTTCCTCGATAAACAGGGCAACGCTGACAGCAAGCTGTCGCTCACCTCGCATCTCGCCTCGGGCACGCCCGGTAGCGTGGCGGGTTTTGCGCTGGCGGCGCAAAAATATGGCACGCTGCCGCTCAGCACGCTGCTGGCGCCAGCGATTAAACTGGCGCGCGAAGGCTATGTGGTCAACGACGCGCTGGCGGACGATCTGAAAACCTACGGCAAGGAAGTGCTGCTGGCGCATCCCAACAGCAAGGCGATTTTCTTTAAGCCCGACGGCACGCCGTGGCAGAAGGGCGATCGCCTGGTGCAGAAGAATCTCGCCCACAGCCTGCAGCTGATTGCGCAGCAGGGGCCGGACGCTTTCTATAAAGGCGAAATCGCCGACGAGATCGCCAGCGAGATGGCGCAGCACGGCGGCCTGATCGGCAAAGCGGACCTGGCGGCCTACCGCGCCGTCGAGCGTAAACCAATCAGCGGCACCTATCGCGGCTATGAGGTCTTTTCCATGCCGCCCCCCTCATCCGGCGGGATCCATATCGTGCAGATCCTGAATATTCTGGAAAACTTCGATCTGGCGAAAATGGGCTTTGGCAGTGCCGACGCGATGCAGGTGATCGCCGAAGCGGAAAAATACGCCTATGCCGACCGCTCGGAGTACCTTGGCGATCCCGATTTTGTCAAAGTGCCGTGGCAGGCGCTCACCAGCAAAGCCTACGCGAAGTCGATCGCACAGCAGATTGACGTGACGAAAGCGCGTCCGTCGAGCGAGATTAAGCCCGGCAAGCTGGAGCCCTATGAGAGCAACCAGACCACGCACTTTTCGGTCGTCGACAAGCAGGGCACGGCGGTCGCGGTAACCTATACCCTGAACACCAATTTCGGCAGCGGCATCGTCGCAGGCAACAGCGGCATCCTGCTGAACAACGAGATGGATGATTTCTCCGCCAAGCCGGGCACGCCGAATGTCTACGGACTGGTCGGCGGTGAAGCGAATGCGGTACAGCCCGCCAAGCGTCCGCTCTCCTCAATGTCGCCGACTATCGTGGCGAAAGGGGGCAAAACCTGGTTGGTGACCGGCAGTCCGGGCGGTAGCCGCATTATTACCACCGTGCTGCAAATGGTGGTAAACAGCGTCGATTTCGGGATGAACGTCGCAGAGGCGACCAATGCGCCGCGCTTCCACCATCAGTGGCTGCCGGATCAGCTGCGCGTTGAGAAGGGGTTCAGCCCGGACACGCTGCGCCTGCTGGAGAATAAGGGGCAGCATGTGAAGGTATTGCCAGCGATGGGCAGCACGCAGAGCATTATGATTGGGCCGGACGGCACGCTTTATGGCGCATCGGATCCGCGTACGCCAGGGGATTTGAGCGCGGGATATTAACATTTCGGGGCCAGGCTGGCCCCGTTTGCTATTTCAGCCGCGCCATATAGTGCGTATCGATCATCTCGCCCTGTCGCATAGCAAAAGCCTTCGCCGTGCCTTCCACTTCAAAGCCAAAATGGCGGTAGAGGGCAATAGCGGCGGGATTGTCGGCGAATACCGTTAGCTCCATGCGCGTCACCTGCAGCCAGTTATCGCAAAGATCGACCGCCGCGCCGAGCAGCGCTTTGCCGACGCCGCGGTTGCGATACGCTTCATCGACGCCCATGCCCAGCGTGGCGCAGTGGCGACGGCGCGCAGGCGCAAGAACCTCCAGCGTCAGCTGGCCAACCACTTTTCCTTCAATGCAGGCGACCAGCGAATGTCCCGCTGGAGAGAGGTTGCTTAGCCGCTGCTGCCATTTTTGCAGCGAAGGCAGCGGCAGATGTAACGTATTCGCCATGGTGTCCGGCTGGCTGTAAATATGCATTAAGGCGGCAGCATCTTCAGGCGTAACGTGTCGCACCACAATCTCGCTCATCATCCTTCTCCTTGCGTTGACGGGAAAACCCTTTCAAACATCAAGGAAATCTTATTAATAATCAACAGAAAAGATCACAAAAGGCTTTACAGACGCGAATGATAATGATTATTATTGCGATGCGTTCTCGGGGCGTCCTTAGACAAACCGGAAAGCACGACATTGCTCACATTGCTTCCAGTATGACTTAGCCAGCTCGGGTGCTGGCTTTTTTTTACCTGCCGCATTATTCAGCTCTGCTCATCATGCGTGAGGCGCTTTTTCACCTTTTTTGAACAGAGGCGTGAAGTTTTTCAGCTATCAATAGGTTCGCCTCAGGTTCAGACTGTTCTAAAACATTGAGGAGAACTGAACATGATCTACCTACGCAAAGCAGACGAACGCGGCCACGTGAATCACGGCTGGCTGGAAAGCTGGCACACCTTCTCTTTCGCCAGCTATCACGACGCAAATTTTATGGGCTTTTCAGCGCTGCGCGTCATTAACGAAGATATCGTCGCGGCCGGACAGGGCTTCGGCACGCACCCGCACAAAGATATGGAGATCCTGACCTATGTGCTCTCCGGCACCGTCGAGCATCAGGACAGCATGGGGAATAAAGAGCAGATTCCGGCGGGCGAATTTCAGATCATGAGCGCGGGCACCGGCGTGCGCCACTCTGAATACAACGCCAGCAGCAGCGACCCGCTGCATCTTTACCAGATCTGGATTATTCCAGAGCGTACCGGCATCGAACCGCGTTACGCCCAGCGCCGCTTCCCGGACGTAAAAGGACGTCAGTTTGTGCTGACGCCGGACGCCCGTGAAGGATCGCTTAAGGTCTATCAGGATATGACGCTGTCGCGCTGGGTCTTCAGCGCGGGCGAAAAAGATGAGGTCGCTATCGAAACCGGCCGCCGCGTCTGGGTGCAGGTGGTCAAAGGCGAGATCCGCGTTAACGGCGAAACTGCCCGCACCAGCGACGCGTTTGCCGTCTGGGATGAGGCGAGCCTGACGATTGAAGCCAGCAGCGACGCCGAAGTGCTGCTGTTCGATCTGCCGCCGGTTTAAGCGGTGACGGGGCGCGCACAGTCGCGCCCGGTTTACAATTCTCCCGCTGAATAGTGATAGACTCGTCGTAATTGTGACCCTGGGCGCATACGATGAAGAAAAAAAGACCGGTATTACAGGACGTTGCCGATCGTGTCGGCGTAACGAAAATGACCGTCAGCCGCTATCTGCGCAATCCTGAGCAGGTTTCCGCGGCGCTGCGCGACAAGATTGCCGTCGCGCTTGATGAGTTGGGCTATATCCCCAACCGCGCGCCGGATATGCTCTCCAACGCCACCAGCCGCGCCATCGGCGTGCTGCTCCCCTCGCTGACCAACCAGGTGTTCGCCGACGTGCTGCGCGGCATTGAAGCGGTGACCGATGAGGCGGGCTATCAGACGCTGGTTGCTCACTTCGGCTACAGCCCGCAAAAAGAGGAGCTGCAGCTGCGTTCGCTGCTGGGCTGGAACATCGACGGCGTCATTCTCACCGAGCGTACCCATACGCCCGCGACGCTGCGCATGCTGGAAGTGGCGGGCATTCCAGTAATTGAGATGATGGACAGCGTTTCGCCGTGCCTCGATATGGCGGTGGGCTTCGATAACGTTGAGGCGGCGCGGCAGATGACGCACGCTATCCTGCGCAAAGGGCATCGCCATACGGTTTACCTGGGCGCGCGTCTTGATGAGCGTACCCTGCAGAAGCAGCAGGGCTACGAAAAAGCGATGCGCGAAGCGGGGCTGGAGCCGCGCAGCGTAATGATGGAAGAGGCTTCTTCCTTCAGCGCAGGCGGGATGCTGCTGTGCGAGGCGCAGCGTCGCTATCCGCAAACCGACAGCCTGTTCTGTACCAATGACGACCTGGCGGTCGGCGCGATGTTCGAATGCCAGCGTCAGGGATTAAAAGTCCCGTCGCAAATGGCGATCGCTGGCTTTCACGGCCATGATATTAGTCAGGTTGTGACGCCGCAGCTGGCGACCGTCCTGACGCCGCGCGAACGCATGGGACGCGAAGCGGCCGCCATGCTGCTGGCGCGTATCAGCGGCGATTTCAGCGTTTCCGCGCCGCTGGATATCGGCTTCGACATCAGCGAAGGCGGCAGCATCTGAATCGGGCATTTTTATGAGTCAGTTCACACTTTCGTGCTTTTTCGGCTAAACAGGGTTGCCAGCCTGTAGTGGGCTTCACACAATGGCAACCAGCATTGTTATCGGTAACATTGGCGAATTTACCTGCCGGAGCAGAAAAATGACTACTCAATCCTCGTCGCATCACGTCTTTATTCTGATGGGCGTTTCAGGCAGCGGAAAGTCCGTTGTCGCTAACCAGGTCTCCCACCAGCTCAATACCGCCTTTCTCGACGGCGATTTTCTTCATCCGCGCGCCAATATTTTAAAGATGGCCGACGGCCATCCGCTGGATGACAACGATCGTCAGCCGTGGCTACAGGCGCTCAACGACGCCGCGTTCGCCATGCAGCGTACCCAGGCGATCTCTATTATCGTCTGTTCCGCGCTGAAAAAGCGTTACCGCGATATTCTGCGCCAGGGCAACGATAACCTGCGCTTTATCTACCTCAAGGGCGATTTCGACACCATCGAATCGCGTCTGAAGGCGCGCAAAGGCCATTTCTTTAAACCGCAGATGCTGGTAACGCAGTTCGCCACGCTGGAAGAGCCCGGCGCAGACGAGCCGGACGTACTGGCGGTTGATATCAATCATTCAGTTGACGACGTTGTTGCGGCTACGGTTGCGGCTATCGGGAAAGCCATCAACAAGGGTTAGTCATGAGTACCGCAACACTGGTTTTAACCGCAGCAGGCTCTGTCCTGCTGCTGCTTTTTTTGGTGATGAAAGCGCGTATGCACGCCTTCGTCGCGCTGATGCTGGTGTCGATCGGCGCAGGCCTCTGCTCCGGCATGCCGCTGGACAAGATCGCGGACACCATGCAGAAAGGCATGGGCGGTACGCTGGGCTTCCTCGCTATCGTCGTCGCGCTGGGCGCGATGTTCGGCAAAATTCTGCATGAGACGGGCGCGGTGGATCAGATTGCCATCCGTATGCTGAAAACCTTTGGCGAAAGCCGCGCCCACTACGCGATGGGTATCGCCGGCCTGATCTGTGCGCTGCCGCTCTTCTTCGAGGTGGCGGTGGTGCTGTTGATCAGCATCGCCTTCGCCGTGGCGCGCCGCACCCACGATAACCTGGTGAAGCTGGTGATCCCGCTGTTTGCCGGCGTGGCGGCGTCGGCGGCCTTTCTGCTGCCGGGCCCGGCGCCGATGCTGCTCGCCTCGCAGATGCACGCCGACTTCGGCTGGATGATCCTGCTCGGCCTGTGCGCCGCTATTCCCGGCATGCTGATCGCCGGTCCGCTGTTCGGTTCGCTGATTGCGCGTCACGTGACCTTTAGCGCGCCGCCAGAAGATCACCAGCCGGACGTTGACGCGGCGAAGCTGCCGTCGTTTGGCTTCAGCCTGGCGCTGATCCTGTTTCCGCTGATGCTGGTGGGGCTGAAAACCATCGGCGCGCGCTTTACCGAGCAGGGCTCCTCGCTGTATGAGTGGCTGGAGTTTATCGGCCATCCCTTTACGGCGATCCTTATCGCCTGTCTGGTGGCGATTTACGGGCTGGCTTACCGCCAGGGCATGGATAAAGAGAAGGTGATGCAGGTGTGCGGCAGCGCGCTGCAGCCTGCGGGCATTATTCTGCTGGTGATCGGCGCGGGCGGGGTGTTCAAGCAGGTGCTGGTCGATTCTGGCGTCGGCCCGGTGCTGGGCCATGCGCTGACCGGCGCGGGGCTCCCCGTCGCGCTGGCCTGCTTTATCCTGTCCGGCGCGGTGCGCGTCATCCAGGGGTCGGCCACGGTTGCCTGCCTCACCACGGTCGGGCTGGTGATGCCGGTTATCGAGCCGCTGCACTACAGCGGCGCGCAGCTGGCGGCGCTCTCTGTCTGCATCGGCGGCGGCTCCATCATCATCAGCCACGTTAATGATGCGGGCTTCTGGCTGTTCGGCCGCTTTACCGGCGCCACCGAAGGCGAAACCCTGAAGACCTGGACGCTGATGGAGACCATCCTCGGCACCGTCGGCGCCCTTGTCGGCATGATCGCCTTCCAGCTGCTGTCGTAAAATCAACGCCGTCACGCCTGCGTGACGGCTTCTCGCTTACGCCTCGAAAAACTCAACTTTGCCGCCCGCCAGGTGGTACATGCTGCCGACAATTTTGATTTTTTTCTGCTCTTCCAGCTGCTTCAGCACCGGACTGTTATTACGAATGCTGTCGAGGGTCAGCTCAACGTTTTTCCGCGCTACGGCGTCGACGAACGCGTCGTTGCTGCCGCTACGCTCGCCGCTGTAGACGGTTTTCTCAATGGCCGGCTTAATCTCCTCCAGCAGGCCGGTCAGGTTGCCCAGCTCCGCGTTATCGATCGCACCCCGCACCGCACCGCAGCGCGTATGTCCCATCACCAGCACCACCTTCGCGCCAGCAACGGCGCAGGCGAATTCCATGCTGCCGAGCATATCGCGGTTGCTGATATTACCGGCGACGCGCGCGTTGAAGGTTTCGCCGATACCGGCGTCCAGCACAATCTCAGCGGGCGCGCGCGAATCGATGCAGCTCAGGATCACCGCCGCCGGATACTGTCCGGCAATGCTGTTGCGCTTCTGCGCCAGGTAGTCATGCTTTACCGGGCGGTTTTCACGAAAGCGCAGGTTGCCCTGTTTGAAATGGGCGATGACCGCATCCGGCGTCATGGCGTCGCGCTGCTCTTTGCTGAGCGAAGCGGCGAAAGAGAGGGTTGGCAGCGCCAGCGTGCCGACGCCGGTCACCGACAGCGCGGAAACCGCCAGCGTCTTTTTCAAAATAGCGCGGCGCGAAGGCTGGGCGGGTGGGTTGTTTTTCATGGTGTTGTCCTGGTATGAAGTCATTCGTAGCCGCGCAAGAATACGAAGCTGAAAGTTAATCAAGACAAAACCACACAAAGAACAGGCCTGTTAATCCGCCCGCGCTTTGCGCTACATCATAATTTCAGATAGACGCGGATGCCGTCCAGGAACATCTGCGTCGCCAGCATAATCAAAATTAGCCCCATCAGACGCTCTA
The DNA here is from genome assembly GCF_031844285.1 of Enterobacter sp. BRE11. Lineage (NCBI taxonomy): Bacteria > Pseudomonadati > Pseudomonadota > Gammaproteobacteria > Enterobacterales > Enterobacteriaceae > Enterobacter > Enterobacter sp. BRE11. Next base: position 81,664 of record NZ_JAUZUX010000007.1, on the reverse strand, counting down.
ACGCGTTGACGCCCTTGTCGCCCAGCAGGCGTAAAAACAGCCCCGACAGCAGCAGGATCGTTACCGTAACGCCCCACGCGATCAGCAGCGCGCCGACCAGATGCCCCATCTGATTAGGATACTGATGCGACAGCAGCATTAACGTGGCGAGCAGTGACGGGCCGGCGACCAGCGGGATCGCCAGCGGCACCAGAAAGGGCTCTTCGCCCGCGGGCAGGCCGCTGGTGCTGCTTTCGCCCGATGGGAAAATCATGCGGATGGCGATAAGAAACAGGATGATGCCGCCAGAAATCGAGACGGTTTCGGTGCGCAGATTAAGAAACGTCAGAATGCGTTCGCCCGCAAAGAGAAACAGCAGCATCAGCACCAGCGCGATCAGCATTTCGCGGATCAGCACCACGCGCCGCCGCTTTGGCTCCAGATGCCTGAGCACCGACATAAAAATCGGCAGGTTGCCCAGCGGATCCATGATGAGCAGCAGTAAAATGGTCGCAGAGATCATTTCAGTCATTTTTGTGGTTATTCCTTTCATCCCGACGCGAGGTTATTAGCCACGCTGCTGAAAAAGTTGGCACAATCGAATTAATTCACTTGCCAGAAAAGCTGCATTTTGTAGAGTTGTTGGTCACAGGTAAATCCATTTATGACGCAGAGCGGAGTGAAAACCCATTCCGTTCTTCCCTTCGGTAAGCAGGTCGGCCGCTATCGCTGACTGAGATGGACAGAAAATGAAGAATGTAGGTTTTATTGGTTGGCGCGGTATGGTCGGCTCTGTGCTGATGTCGCGCATGAGCGAAGAGCGCGATTTTGACGTTATTAATCCGGTCTTCTTCTCCACTTCGCAGCTGGGACAGGCTGCGCCGACGTTTGGCGGCAAGTCCACCGGTGCGCTGCAGGATGCCTTTGATATCGAAGCGCTCAAGGCGCTGGATATCATTATTACCTGTCAGGGCGGCGACTATACCAGTGAAGTCTACCCGAAGCTGCGCGCCAGCGGCTGGCAGGGCTACTGGATTGACGCGGCCTCAACGCTGCGCATGAAAGACGACGCCATCATTATTCTCGATCCGGTGAACCACCAGGTGATTCGTCAGGGCCTCGACAAAGGCATCAACACCTTTGTTGGCGGCAACTGCACCGTCAGCCTGATGCTGATGTCGCTGGGCGGCCTGTTTGCTCAGGATCTGGTGGAGTGGGCCTCTGTCGCCACCTACCAGGCGGCATCCGGCGGCGGCGCGCGCCATATGCGCGAACTGCTGACCCAGATGGGCATGCTGCATAACCACGTCGCCACTTCGCTGCAGGATCCGGCGTCTGCCATTCTCGACATCGAACGCAGCGTCACCGATCTGACCCGCTCCGGCACGCTGCCGACCGATAATTTCGGCGTGCCGCTGGCCGGCAGCCTGATCCCGTGGATCGACAAGCAGCTCGACAATGGCCAGAGCCGCGAAGAGTGGAAGGGCCAGGCGGAAACCAACAAGATCCTCGGCACGCAAAAAACGATTCCGGTCGACGGCCTCTGCGTGCGCGTCGGCGCACTGCGCTGCCACAGCCAGGCGTTTACCCTGAAGCTGAAAAAAGATGTGCCGCTGGCGGAAATCGAACAGCTGCTGGCGTCCCACAACGAGTGGGTGAAAGTGGTGCCTAACGACCGCGAGCTGACCATGCGTGAGTTGACGCCTGCGGCGGTGACCGGCACGCTGACCACGCCGGTCGGCCGCCTGCGCAAGCTCAATATGGGCCCGGAGTATCTCTCCGCCTTTACCGTGGGCGATCAGCTACTGTGGGGCGCCGCCGAGCCGCTGCGCCGCATGCTGCGACTGCTGGTCGACTAACAGAAAAAACTAAGCGAGGCCGGGATCTTCCCGGCCTTTTGCCTGATTATTCTGAAATAAGTCAAACAACTTACCGTCTGTAAGTGATCGGCTTCCCTTTTTTACCTCCCCGCCAATAATTTTTCGCTTTCCGGGCTGGCAACCTGCAAGCCCAAGCTATGATTTAACAATGATGTGCCGGTTGTTGACTGTTTTGCATTTCGCACTGAATAGTTGTTGTACACGGCAAAGTTATTTACCACGGAGCGGTTTCCTTTCTCTGCCGTTGTACGCATGGCTCAATGAAGAGCAGCGCACCTGATGCGTGGCATAGCCGCGTTCATTTCGCCTGCCACATAATCACAGGAAGAAAGTCATGTCAGAGCTTCCCGATCGCCTGGCGATCAACGCCCTGTTTGCGGGGAATTACGCCGATCCCTTCGCTTTGCTGGGGATGCACCAGACAGCCAACGGGCTGGAAGTCAGGGCGCTGCTGCCCGACGCTTCGGAAGTATGGGTAATTGAAACCAACACCGGGCGCAAAGTCGCCCAGTTGAAATGTCTCGATCCGCGCGGCTTTTTCAGCGCGGTGGTGCCGCGCCGCAAGAATATGTTTCGCTATCAGCTGGCGGTGAACTGGCACGGGCAGCAGAATCTCATCGACGACGCCTATCGCTTCGGGCCGCTGCTGCAGGAGATGGACGCCTGGCTGCTGGCGGAAGGCACCCATTTGCGCCCCTACGAAACCCTGGGCGCGCACGGTGCGGTGATTGACGACGTGCACGGCACGCGCTTTAGCGTCTGGGCGCCTAACGCGCAGCGCGTCTCGGTGGTCGGCGATTTTAACTTCTGGGATGGCCGCCGCCATCCCATGCGCTTCCGCCGCGAAATGGGCATCTGGGAGCTGTTTGTGCCGGGCGCCTATAACGGCCAGCTCTATAAATTTGAAATCGTCGATAACAGCGGCCAGCTGCGTATTAAAGCGGACCCTTACGCCTTTGAGGCGCAGATGCGGCCGCAAACCGCCTCGATGATCTGCGGCCTGCCGCCGAAGGTCGAGATGGCCGAAGAGCGTAAGGCGCGCAACGCGTTTGACGCGCCAATATCTGTTTATGAGGTGCATCTCGGCTCATGGCGCCGCCACACCGAGAACAACTTCTGGCTCAGCTACAAAGAGCTGGCGGAGCAGCTGTTGCCCTATGTTAAAGAGATGGGCTTCACCCATATCGAGCTGCTGCCGATCAATGAACACCCCTTCGACGGCAGCTGGGGCTATCAGCCGCTCGGCATGTATGCGCCGACGCGCCGTTTCGGCACGCGCGATGAATTCCTCTATTTCATCAACGCCGCGCACGAAGCGGGCCTGAACGTGCTGCTCGACTGGGTGCCGGGCCACTTCCCCAGCGATGATTTCGGTCTGGCGAAGTTCGACGGCACCGAGCTCTACGAGCACAGCGATCCGCGTGAAGGCTATCATCAGGACTGGAATACCCTGATCTACAACTTTGGCCGCCGCGAAGTGAGCAACTACCTGGCGGGCAACGCGCTCTACTGGCTGGAGCGCTGCGGCATCGATGGTTTGCGCGTCGATGCCGTGGCCTCGATGATCTACCGCGACTACAGCCGCGCCGAGGGCGAGTGGGTGCCGAACCACTACGGCGGCCGCGAGAATCTCGAAGCTATCGCCTTCCTGCGCTACACCAACCGCACGCTGGGACGCGCCGCGCCAGGCACCGTCACCATCGCCGAAGAGTCCACCGATTTCGACGGCGTGTCGCGCCCGCCAGAATCGGGCGGCCTCGGCTTCTGGTATAAGTGGAACCTGGGCTGGATGCACGACACCCTGGACTACATGAAGCTCGATCCGGTCTACCGCAGCCATCATCACGACCTGATGAGCTTCGGCATGATGTACAACTACACCGAAAACTTCGTGCTGCCGCTCTCGCACGACGAAGTGGTGCACGGCAAGAAGTCGCTGCTTGATCGTATGCCGGGCGACCCCTGGCAGAAGTTCGCCAACCTGCGCGCCTACTACGGCTGGATGTGGGCCTTCCCCGGCAAAAAACTGATGTTTATGGGCGGCGAGTTCGCGCAGGGCAAAGAGTGGAATCACGACGTCAGCCTTGACTGGCATCTGCTGGAGGGTGCCGATAACTGGCACCACGGCGTGCAGCGACTGGTGCGCGACCTTAACCACACCTATCGGCACTATGCGCCGATGCATCAGCTCGATTTCGACCCGGCCGGCTTTGAGTGGCTGGTGGTCGACGATCGCGAAAATTCGGTCTTCGTCTTTGTGCGCCGCGACCGCGACGGCAACGAGATTATTGTCGCCAGCAACTTTACGCCGGTGCCGCGCCACAACTATCGCTTCGGCGTGAATCAGGCGGGGAACTGGCGCGAAGTGATCAACACCGACCAGCACAGCTATCACGGCAGCGATACGCGCAATCCGGTGGTGCATACCGATGAGATCGCCAGCCACAACCGACCGCAGTCGCTGTCGCTGACGCTGCCGCCCCTGGCGACAATCTGGCTGGTGAAGGAGGCGGAATGACGCTGCTTCCGGGACGTGCTGAGCCGCCAGGCGCCAGTTACGACGGCAAGGGCGTAAACTTTACGCTCTTCTCCCGGCATGCCGCGCGCGTTGAGCTTTGCCTGTTCGACCAGGGCAAAGAGCGACGCTACGATCTTCCGGCGCGTACCGGCGATATCTGGCACGGCTATGTTGCCGCGCTCAAACCGGGCCAGCGCTACGGCTTTCGCGTTCACGGCCCCTGGGCACCAGAGCGCGGGCACCGCTTTAATCCCGCCAAGCTGCTGGTCGATCCCTGCGCCCGCGCGGTGGAGGGCGAGGTAACAGACGACCCGCGTCTCTACGGCGGCATTGCGCAGCCTGACGAGCAGGACAGCGCCGCCGTGGCGCCTAAATCGCTGGTCGTGGCGGAGGAGTTCGACTGGGAAGGCGATATCGCCCCGCGCACGCCCTGGGGCAACACGGTTATTTACGAGGCGCACGTGCGTGGGCTGACGCAGCGGCATCCGGAAATTCCGGAATCGCTGCGCGGGACTTACGCCGCCCTCGGCCATCCTGTTATGGTGAATTACCTGCGCCATCTCGGCGTCACCGCGCTGGAGCTGCTGCCGGTGGCCCATTTTGCCAGCGAGCCGCGCCTGCAGCGCCTCGGCTTAAGCAACTACTGGGGCTACAACCCCTTTGCGCTCTGGGCCGTCGATCCGCGCTACGCCTCAGGTCAGGAGGGCGCGTCGCCTCTGCAGGAGTTTCAGCAGGCGGTGAAAGACCTGCACGCGGCGGGCATCGAAGTGCTGCTGGACGTGGTGTTCAACCACACCGCCGAGCTGGAGGAGATCGGCCCGACGCTGTCGCAGCGCGGCGTCGATAACGCCAGCTACTACTGGCTGAGCCCGCAGGGCGAATATGAAAACTGGACCGGCTGCGGCAATACCCTGAATCTCAGCGATCCTGAGGTGATGAACCGGGCGCTGGAGGCGCTGCGCTACTGGGTGCGCGTCTGCCACGTCGACGGTTTTCGCTTCGATCTGGCGCCGGTGCTGGGGCGCACGCCCGATTTTTCAGCGCACGCGCCGCTGTTCGAGGCGATTAAAGCCTGCCCGCTGCTCTCGCAGGTCAAGCTGATCGCTGAACCCTGGGATATTGGGCCAGGCGGCTATCAGGTCGGCAACTTTCCGTCGCTGTTCGCCGAGTGGAACGACCATTTTCGCGACGATATACGGCGCTTCTGGCTGCATCGCGACGTCAGCAACGGCGCGTTCGCGCGCCGCTTTGCCGCCTCCAGCGATCTGTTCCAGCGCGACGGCCGCCTGCCGCACGCCGCGGTTAACCTGATCACCGCGCACGACGGCTTTACGCTGCGCGACGTGGTGAGCTTTAACCATAAGCATAACCAGGCCAACGGCGAGGATAACCGCGACGGCAGCAGCAGCAATTTTAGCGACAACCACGGCGTAGAAGGGCTGCGCGCCAGCTTCGACGTAATTGAACGCCGTCGCCTGAGCACGCATGCGCTGCTGGCGTCGCTGCTGCTGGCGCAGGGCACGCCGATGCTGCTTGCTGGCGACGAGCGCGGGCACAGCCAGCACGGCAACAACAACGCCTACTGTCAGGACAACATCCTGACCTGGCTTGACTGGCAGGAAGAAGAGAGCAGCCTGGTGGATTTTACCGCCGCCCTTATCCGTTTGCGTCAGCAGATCCCGGCGTTAACCGCCGATCGCTGGTGGCAAGAGGGCGACGGCAATGTGCAGTGGTTCAATGCCAGCGGCAGACCACTGCAGCGAGAGGAGTGGGAGCAGAAGGCGCACAGAATGCAGATTCTGCTCTCCGGCCGCTGGTTAATAACAATAAACGCCACGGATTCGGTGAGTGACATCGCCTTACCAGACGGAGAATGGCGTGCCGTTCCTCCTTTCGCCGGGGATGACAACCCCATTTTGTCGACTGTCTGGCATGGTCCCGCACACGGCGTGTGCGTGTTCCAGAAGCAATCATAAGGAGTCAGACATGGTTAAGTTAGACAGAACCGATCACCTGATGCTGGCCCGCCAGCTCCCTACACAGACGGTTGCGCTGATCCTCGCCGGGGGAAGAGGTACGCGCCTGAAAGACCTGACCGCCAAACGCGCTAAGCCAGCGGTGCATTTCGGCGGCAAGTTTCGCATCATCGACTTTGCGCTTTCAAACTGCATTAACTCAGGTATCCGCCGCATCGGCGTGATAACGCAGTACCAGTCGCACACGCTAACGCAGCACGTTCAGCGCGGCTGGTCTATCTTCAACGAAGAGATGAACGAATTTGTGGATTTGCTGCCGGCGCAGCAGCGCACGTCCACTGAACACTGGTATCGCGGTACCGCAGACGCCGTGACCCAGAACCTTGACATTATTCGCCGTTATCAGGCGCAGTACATCGTGATTCTGGCCGGGGATCATATTTATAAAATGGACTATTCGCGCATGCTGCTCGACCACGTCGATGCTAACGCGAAGTGCACCATCGCCTGCCTGCCGGTGCCGCTGCATGAAGCGACCGCCTTTGGCGTGATGGCCGTGGATGAAAACAATAAAGTGATCGACTTTGTAGAGAAGCCGCCGCAGCCGCCCGCCATGCCCGGCGACGATACGCAGGCGCTGGCCAGTATGGGGATTTACGTCTTTAACGCCGATTATCTCTATCAGCTGCTGGAAGAAGATTTGCAGGCGCCTAATTCTAACCACGACTTCGGCAAGGATATTCTGCCGAAAGTGGTGGCGAGCGGCGAAGGGTATGCCCATTCGTTTACGCTCTCCTGCGTACAGCAGGATGAAAGTTCGACGCCCTACTGGCGTGATGTAGGGACGCTGGAAGCTTACTGGCGCGCAAACCTTGATCTCGCGTCGGTGACGCCGGAGCTGGATATGTATGACCATACCTGGCCGATCCGCACCCATATGGAGCCGCTGCCGCCCGCTAAGTTCGTGCAGGACCGTTCGGGCAGCCATGGCATGACGATGAATTCGCTGATTTCTGGCGGCACTATCATCTCCGGCTCGGTCGTGGTGAACTCGGTACTGTTTCCACGCGTGCGCGTTAACTCGTTTTGCAATATCGATTCCGCCGTACTGCTGCCGGACGTGGTGGTGGGACGATCCTGCCGCCTGCGTCGTTGTGTGATTGACCGCGCCTGCGTGCTGCCAGAAGGCATGGTGATAGGAGAGAAACCTGACGAGGACAGTCGTCGGTTTTACCGTTCAGAAGAGGGGATCGTTCTGGTCACACGCGCCATGCTTGCCAGGCTGGCCAGCGCGTAGCCGTCAACGATAAAAAGCACCATATAATCGACGCGAGGATCGCGCCCGATCACTTATTAAGAGGCCGAGGATGCAGGTTTTACATGTCTGTTCAGAACTTTTTCCGCTGCTAAAAACCGGCGGGTTGGCTGATGTTGTTGGGGCATTGCCGCAGGCGCAGATTGCGGATGGTACGGACACGCGGGTGTTGCTGCCCGCTTTTCCCGATCTGCTTAAAGGGATCCCCGAAACGGAGGTGGTGGCCGAGCTGCAGACTTTCGCCGGTCCAACGCGGTTGCTGTTTGGTCATTTCAACGGCGTCGGCATCTATCTGATCGACGTGCCGTCGCTCTACGATCGACCCGGCAGCCCGTATCACGATACGTCGCAGTTCGCCTATGTAGATAACTATCTGCGCTTCGCGCTGCTGGGCTGGATGGGGTGTGAAATCGCCAGCGGGCTGGACGCTTACTGGCGGCCCGATATCGTTCATGCGCACGACTGGCATGCGGGTCTGACCTGCGCCTATCTGGAGGCGCGCGGACGTCCGGCAAAGTCGGTGTTTACCGTCCACAACCTGGCCTATCAGGGGCTGTTCAACGCGCGCCATCTGGACGAAATCCAGCTGCCGAGAGATTTCTTCGCCATGCACGGGCTGGAGTTCTATGGGCAGATTTCCTACCTGAAAGCGGGCCTCTTTTACGCCGATCACGTCACTGCCGTCAGCCCGACCTACGCGCATGAGATTACGCGCCCGGAGTTCGGCTATGGCATGGAGTCGCTGCTGGAGCAGCGGCTGCGCGAAGGGCGTCTCAGCGGCATTCTGAACGGTGTCGATCCCGGCATCTGGGATCCGGCGCACGACCTGCTGCTCAGCGCGCGCTATAACCGCGACACGCTGGAAGCCAAGGCCGAGAACAAACGGCAGCTGCAAATCGCCATGGGGCTGAAGGTCGACGACAGCGTCCCTGTTTTCGCCGTCATCAGCCGTCTGACGCGGCAAAAAGGGCTGGACCTGGTGCTGGAGGCGCTGCCTGGCCTGCTGGCGCAGGGCGGTCAGCTGGTGCTGCTCGGACAGGGTGACGCCGAGCTGCAGCAGGGCTTTCTCGCCGCTGCGGCGGAGCATCCCGGCAGCGTCGGCGTGCAGATTGGCTATCACGAGGCCTTCTCGCACCGCATCGTCGGCGGCGCGGACGTCATTATGGTGCCGAGCCGCTTTGAGCCCTGCGGTCTGACGCAGCTCTACGGCCTGAAATATGGCACGCTGCCGCTGGTGCGCCGCACGGGCGGCCTGGCCGATACGGTTAACGACAGCTCGCTGGAGAACCTGGCCGACGGCATCGCTAGCGGATTCAGTTTTGAAGACAGCAACGCCTGGTCGCTGCTGCGGGCGATTCGGCGTGCTTTTGTCTTGTGGTCGCGGCCTTCTCTCTGGCGTTACGTTCAGCGACAGGCGATGGGAATGGATTTCAGTTGGCAAGTGGCCGCGCAGGCCTACCGCGATCTTTACCAACGTTTGCTGTAATCAGAGACTGGGATAACTGATATGAATGCTCCTTTCACCTATACGTCGCCGACACTAACGGTCGAAGCGCTGAAACACTCGATTGCCTATAAGCTGATGTTCACCATCGGCAAGGATCCCTCCGTGGCGAACCAGCATGACTGGCTCAACGCCTCGCTGCTGGCGGTGCGCGACCGCATGGTGGAGCGCTGGCTGCGCTCCAGCCGCGCGCAGCTGTCGCAGGATGTCCGTCAGGTCTACTACCTGTCGATGGAGTTTCTGCTGGGCCGGACGTTAGGCAACGCATTGATGGCGATGGGCATTTATGACGATCTCAATCAGGCGCTGGACGAGATGGGATTAAATCTGGCCGACCTGATGGAAGAAGAGAACGATCCCGGCCTTGGCAACGGCGGCCTCGGACGCCTGGCTGCCTGTTTTCTCGATTCACTCGCTACGCTGGGCCTGCCGGGACGCGGGTACGGCATCCGTTACGATTACGGCATGTTCCGTCAAAATATCATCGACGGCGAGCAGAAAGAGTCGCCCGATTACTGGCTGGAATATGGCAATCCCTGGGAGTTCCAGCGCTACAACACGCGCTACAAAGTCCGCTTTGGCGGCCGCATCCAGCATGAAGGCGCGAAGGTTAGCTGGCTGGAAACCGAAGAGATTGTCGCCATGGCGTACGATCAAATCATCCCCGGCTTCGACACCGACGCCACGAATACGCTGCGCCTGTGGGGCGCGCAGGCGAGTAACGCAATCAACCTGGGCAAATTCAACCAGGGGGACTACTTTGCCGCGGTAGAGGATAAAAACCATTCGGAAAACGTCTCGCGCGTGCTCTATCCCGACGATTCCACCTATTCGGGACGCGAGCTCCGTCTGCGTCAGGAGTACTTCCTGGTCTCCGCCACGGTGCAGGATATCCTCAACCGCCACTGGCAGATGCATAAAACCTGGTCCAATCTGGCGGACAAGATCGCTATCCACCTTAACGACACCCACCCGGTGCTGGCGATCCCGGAGCTGATGCGTGTGTTAATCGACGAGCACAAATTCACCTGGGACGATGCGTTCGAAGTGACCTGCCAGGTTTTCTCTTATACCAACCATACGCTGATGAGCGAGGCGCTGGAAACCTGGCCGGTGGAGATGATCGGCAAGATCCTGCCACGCCATCTCGGCATTATTTTCGAGATTAACGACTACTTCCTGAAGACCATTCAGGAGTACTACCCGGACGACTGGGATCTGTTGTCGCGCATCTCGATCATTGACGAGAATAACGGGCGCCGCATTCGCATGGCGTGGCTGGCGGTAGTGGTAAGCTACAAAGTCAACGGCGTCTCCGAACTCCACTCCAACCTGATGGTGCAGTCGCTGTTCGCGGATTTCGCGCGTCTGTTTCCTGGTCGGTTCTGCAACAAGACCAACGGCGTGACGCCGCGTCGCTGGCTGGCGCTGGCCAACCCGGCGCTGTCGGAGCTGCTGGACGAAGAGATTGGCCGCACCTGGCGCACCGATCTTAGTCAGCTTGCCGAGCTCAACCAGCAGATCGACTATCCGGCGTTTATCGAGAAGGTGGCTGATGCCAAGTTCGACAACAAGCGACGACTGGCGGACTGGGTGGCGAAAAACATGGATATCGTGCTGGACCCGCACGCGCTGTTCGACGTGCAGATCAAACGCATCCATGAATATAAGCGTCAGCTGCTGAATGTGCTGCATGTGATTACGCGCTATAACCGCATCAAAGCCGATCCCGGCCGCGACTGGGTGCCGCGCGTCAATATCTTCGCAGGCAAAGCGGCATCGGCCTACACCACCGCTAAGCATATTATTCACCTGATCAACGACGTAGCGAACGTGATCAACAACGATCCGCAGGTGAAGAACAAGCTGAAGGTGGTGTTTATTCCGAACTACAGCGTCAGCCTGGCGCAGATCATCATTCCGGCGGCGGATCTTTCTGAACAGATCTCCACGGCAGGCACCGAGGCATCTGGCACCAGCAATATGAAGTTCGCACTCAATGGCGCGCTGACCATCGGTACGCTGGACGGCGCAAACGTCGAGATGCTGGAGCATGTCGGCGAGGAGAATATTTTTATTTTTGGCAATACTACGCCGCAGGTAGAAGCGCTGCGCAGCGGCGGCTACAACCCGCGTAAATATTACGAAGAGGATGCTGAGCTGCATCAGGTGCTGACGCAGATCGCCTCCGGCGTTTTTAGTCCGCAGGATCCCGGCCGCTATCGCAATCTGTTCGATTCGCTGGTGAACTTTGGCGACCACTATCAGCTGCTGGCAGATTACCGCAGCTATGTGGATACCCAGGATGAGGTGGATGAGCTCTATCGCAAGCCGGAAGAGTGGCAGCGCCGCGCGGCGCTGAATATCGCCAATATGGGGTATTTCTCTTCTGACCGAACCATCCAGGAGTATGCGGATGAGATTTGGCATATTAAGCCTGTGAGGCTTTGAGCGGGCTTCCGCCCGAAGGCGGGGCTGCCTGCTGCGCAGGTTAATTCGCCTGGCGGCGGTGCGGGTTTTGTTTGCCTGGCTGCGGTGCGGGTTTTGTTTGCCTGGCTGCGGCGCGGGTTTCGTTCGCCTGACAGGCGGACAGTTTCATTTCGCCCGCAGCGGGCGACCGAGCAGGGCCGGTGGGCGCCGGCCCTGCACCCGCGCCCCGGGCCAGCTCACCCGCCCGCTGCGCGGGTCCCTTCGCTCCGGCAGGATTTCTGACGGACCGCGCAGGACAGGCCGTCCTGGCCTGGCCCGCGCTTTCGGCGACCTCCTGTCGCCTCATCCTGAAATCCTTCCTCCGCTCAGCGGCTGCGATGGCCCCCAAAACCCCTGCTGCACGTTCTGATTCTTAAAGGCGCAACTTTGTCGCTGAAAGCATGAATCATGTGCTCAGACGACGCAGTCGTTAATAAAAAAATAAGGAAACCACAGGCGGGGCAGTCAGAGGCATCCGACACGCTGAGGCGCGCACGGCGGCCAGGACGAGCCGACAGGAGGTCGGCGAGAGGGAGGGCCAGGCCAGGACGGCCTGTCCCGACGGGTCCGTGCGGCCGACGTAAGCAACGAAGGCACCGCGCGCAGCGCGGCGTGGAGGCTGCCGGAAGCGGGGATTGTTAAGGGGCTGGCGAGCCCCTTAACACGCACGCCAGCAGCGGAGCGGCTGAAACTCCCTGCAGTCTGGCGGGCGGAACCCGCTCAGAGCAAGTTCGCGCAGCGAACATGAGCCGTCTGGCGGGCGGAACCCGCTCAGCGCCCTGCCTGCGCAGCAGGCTAACCCGCCTGGCGGGCGGAACCCGCTCAGAGCAAGTTCGCGCAGCGAACCTGAGCCGCCTGGCGGGCGGACCCCGCTGAGCGCCCCGCCTGCGCAGCAGGCTAACCCGCCTGGCGGGCGGAACCCGCTCAGAGCAAGTTCGCGCAGCGAACCTGAGCCGCCTGGCGGGCGGACCCCGCTGAGCGCCCCGCCTGCGCAGCAGGCAAAAAAAAACGGGGCCGAGGCCCCGTTAAACTTATTTAGCTCGCCAGCGACAGGCTGGGCTTCTGACTGTGCGTCGCCAGCCACTCTGCTACGCGCGCCTGCTGCGCCTCGTTCAGCCACATGCCTTGCTTGGTGCGGCGCCAGATAGCGTCATCCAGCTCGCGCACCCACTCGTTCTGCACCAGATAGCGCAGCTCGGCTTCATAAAAGTCGTGGCCGAAGTTCTCACCCAGATCCTCAATGCGCGTCGCGCCGTCAAGCAGCGTCTCGGTGCTGCTGCCGTAGGTGCGGGCGAAGTGACGCGCCATGCCTTCGGTAATAAACGGATAACGACGACGCAGGCTGGCGGCGTAATCTTCACGCGTACCGGCGATATCGCCGCCCGGCAGCACGCAGTTTTTCGTCCATGCCGGACCGGCGTTGGGGAAATACTTCACCAGCTTCTCCAGCGCATGCTCTGCCAGCTTGCGGTAGGTGGTCAGCTTACCGCCAAACACCGACAGCAGCGGCGCCTGGCCGTTGTCGTCGCGCACGTCCAGCGTGTAGTCGCGGGTGATCGCCTGCGGCGAATCGGATTCGTCATCGCACAGCGGGCGCACGCCAGAATAACTCCAGACCACATCGTCACGCACCAGCTGCTTTTTAAAGTGGCTGTTGTAGATTTTGAGCAGATAGTCGATCTCGCTGTCGTCAATTTTGACGTTCTTCGGATCGCCTTTGTACTCGACGTCAGTGGTGCCGATAATCGAGAAGTCATCCATCCAGGGAATAACAAACACGATACGGTTATCTTCGTTCTGCAGGATGTATGACTGCTTCTCGTTGTGTACGCGCGGCACCACGATATGGCTGCCTTTGATCAGGCGAATGCCGTAAGGCGATTTCAGCTTCAGGCCGTCGTCAAACAGCTGTTTCACCCACGGGCCCGCCGCGTTCACCAGCGCTTTGGCGCGCCAGGTATAGGTTTTGCCGCTGTCGACATCTTCCGCTTCCACCGTCCACAGGTTGTTTTCACGCCAGGCGCGCGTTACGCGAGTGCGAGTGCGCACGTCGCCGCCGCGCTTTACCACTTCCTGCGCGTTCAATACCACCAGGCGAGCATCATCTACCCAGCAGTCAGAATATTCGAATCCGCGCGTAATCTCCGGCTTGAGGGCTGAATCCGCGCCAAAACGCAGGCTTTTGCTCCCCGGCAGGCTGGTGCGCTTGCCCAGATGGTCATATAAAAACAGGCCAGCGCGAATCATCCATGCCGGGCGCAGATGCGGGCGGTGCGGCAGACGAAAGCGCATCGGGAAAGCGATATGCGGCGCCATCTTCAGCAGCACTTCACGTTCGGCCAGCGCTTCACTGACCAGACGGAATTCATAGTGTTCGAGGTAGCGCAGGCCGCCGTGAATCAGCTTTGAACTGGCGGAAGAGGTCGCGCAAGCCAGGTCCCGCGCCTCCAGCATCAGCACTGACAGGCCGCGTCCTGCAGCGTCTGCTGCAATGCCGGCACCGTTGATGCCGCCGCCGATCACGATCAGGTCTTTGGTTTCCACGTCATCTCCTCCGATGTTCGGAATAGTTCATTAATGTTCGTTTTCGAGCATAATCATAGTCGCAAACCAACATTGATGCCAGTGTTTAACGCGCTAAAAACATTTTTGCGTGATATAGCTAACATTCCTGCTGAGAAATAAATACAAACCCGGATGCTTTGTCAGGTTATTGAGGCTGCTTATCGGGTTACACTAGGCGCTAATTGTGTCGTCCTAACGAGAGAATCATGGAAACCTTCGAATGCATTAACGTTCAGCAGGCCAGCGAGCATCTGGCGCAAGGCGCGCAGCTGGTCGATATCCGCGATCCGCAGAGCTTTGCGCTCGGCCATGCGGAAAACGCGCTGCACCTGAGCAACGGCAACCTCAACGACTTTCTGGCCAGCGCCAGCCGGGAGCTGCCGGTACTGGTGATGTGCTACCACGGCAACAGCAGCAAAGGCGCCGCACAGTATCTGCTGAGCCAGGGCTTCAGCGCCGCCTACAGCATCGACGGCGGCTTCGACGCCTGGCGCGCCGCGTTTCCGACCCAGGTTGTCGCCGGCGGCGAGTGAGCCGCGCCCGATGAACAAGGAGAGTGATTAATGGTGCGCATTACCCAGTTTACTAACCCGCGCATGGCGCAGGCGTTCGTCGACTATATGGCGACGCGCGGCGTCGCGCTGCGCATTGAGCAGGATGGTCACTACGTCATTCTGCTCGATGACGAGAGCCGACTTGAAATGGTCGAAAACGAACTTCAGCAGTTTGTGCGCCAGCCGGACCACCCTCGCTATCAGGCCGCCAGCTGGCATACCGGCGACACCAAAAGTGGCCTGCGCTACGAGCGCAGCAATCTGTGGGGCAATATTCGCGATCGCGCTGGCCCGCTTACCATGACCGTGCTTTTCGCCTGTATCGCAGTGTTTATCCTGATGCAGATCTTTGGCGATCAAAGGGTGCTGCTGTGGCTGAGCTGGCCGGATGGCCCAGGCCAGTATTTTCAGGTCTGGCGCTGGTTCAGCCATGCGCTGCTCCACTTTTCACTGCTGCATATCCTGTTTAACCTGATGTGGTGGTGGTATCTCGGCGGCGCGGTAGAGAAGCGGCTCGGCAGCGGCAAGCTGTTTGTGATTATGCTGATTTCGGCGCTGCTCAGTGGCTTCGTACAGGCGAAATTCAGCGGCATCTGGTTTGGCGGTTTGTCGGGCGTGGTGTATGCGCTGATGGGCTACTGCTGGCTGCGCGGCGAGCGTGACCCTGAGAGCGGCGTCTATCTGGAACGCGGACTGATTGGTTTTGCTATCGTGTGGCTGGTGATCGGCTGGTATGGCGCGTTCGGGCTCGCTATTGCCAATGGCGCTCACGTCGCCGGTCTGCTGGTCGGGCTGGCGATGGCGTTTGTCGATACCCGTGCAGTGCGGCGCCGTTAGCGCCGGATAAAAAAAGAAAACAGGAGAGTAATGTGAAGCAGACGCAACGTCATGACGCCATTATCGATCTGGTCCGGCGTCAGGGATATGTCAGTACCGAAGAGCTGGTAGAACATTTTGAGGTAAGCCCGCAAACCATCCGCCGCGATCTTAACGACCTCGCCGATCAGAATAAAATTCAGCGTCATCACGGCGGCGCGGCGCTGCCTTCCAGCTCTGAAAATACCGCCTGGCAGGAGCGTAAGATGATGTGGTCGGCGGAGAAAGCGCGCATCGCCGAACGCGTCGCCAGTGAAATTCCAGACGGCGCAACCTTATTTATCGATATCGGCACCACGCCAGAAGCGGTGGCCTATGCGCTGCTGAATCATAAAAACTTGCGCGTGGTGACCAACAATATCAATGTGGCGACGCTGCTGATGAGCAAGCCCGATTTTCGACTGATCATCGCCGGCGGCGAGGTGCGCACGCGCGACGGCGGCATTATGGGCGAAGCGACGCTCGACTTTATCTCTCAGTTCCGCCTCGATTACGGCATTCTCGGCATCAGCGGCATTGATATGGACGGGTCGCTGCTGGAGTTTGACTATCACGAGGTGCGCACCAAGCGCGCCATTATCGAAAATTCACGCTGCGTGATGCTGGTGGTCGACCATTCTAAGTTCGGCCGCAATGCGATGGTCAATCTCGGCAATATGGGGCTTATCGACCAGCTCTATACCGACAAGCAGCCGCCCGCCAGCATTATGAAGGTGATCGAACAGCACGAGGTTCAACTCGAACTCTGCTGAGTGAGCACCGTTAATCTTTAAGCTGTCGCGAGCGGTATCGCCTTAACTAAGGCTATAGCGCTCGCTGATTTCAAAACCCGCCTTTTTCTTTGTTTCCTGTCGATTTTTTCCCCACTGCCGTCTTTACTTAATGCTCAGTTTGCCTGTGGGCAAACCGTTATCACACCGCAACTCAACGGCTTTGCATCAAGACGCTAAGGGGAGAGCATGAAAGAGAGCGCACTGGATCGCGCGGCAGTCGCCGCCGGAATATCCCTCACCTACACCAACGCCAAAGGCGAACCGGAAGCCATCAGCGACGAAACTAAAACGGCGCTGCTGGCGGTCATGGGCGACGCCAGAAAAGAGAAGGGCGCGCCGTTGCCCCCGGTGCAGGTCTTTAGCGGCGGCACAACGCGCCAGCTTAACCCGGAAGGACGCGGCCGCTATCAGTGGCGCCTGCGCAGCGAAAAGGGCCGCGAGTTTAGCGGCGAACTGGAGGCAGGCGAGCCTTTTATGCTGCCGTCGCCGCTCGGGCACGGCTATCACCAGCTGACGCTGAGCAAAGGCAAAAAAGAGTGGCAGACACGCATCATTCTGACGCCGCGCCGCTGCTGGCTACCTGTGCCGCTGCGCAACGGTGAGAAGCGCTGGGGAGCGCTGGTGCAGCTCTATACCGTGCGATCCGCCGATAACTGGGGCATCGGCGATTTTGGCGATCTGCAGCAGCTTCTGGAGCAGGTGGCGCAGCAGGGCGGTGACTTTGTCGGGCTCAATCCGCTGCACGCGCTCTATCCCGCGACGCCCGATTTCGCCAGTCCTTACAGTCCCTCGTCTCGCCGCTGGCTGAACATTATCTATATCAGCGTGGCGCAGCTGGAGGATTTCCAGCAGAGCGCGGCGGCGCAAAAGTGGTGGAAAGCGGCGAAAACGCAGCGCGCGCTGGCAAAAGCGCGCGAGAGCGAGTTTGTCGATTACGCGACGGTGATGGCGCTAAAGCTCGCCGCATTGCGTCACGCCTGGGCGCAGTTCAGCCTGCGCGCAGAAGATGAGGCGCCGCGGCAGGCGTTCGCCACGTTTGTGCGCGACGGCGGCGACAGCCTGCGCTATCAGGCGGCGTACGACGGCCTGCAGGCGGAGCGGAGCGCCGAAGATGCAGACGCCTGGGGCTGGCCCGCCTGGCCGGAAAGCTGGCGCAACAGCCAGACGCCTGACGTGCAGCGCTGGTGCGAAACGCATGAAGAAGAGATCGCCTTCTGGCAGTGGCTGCAGTGGCTGGCGCAAACCCAGTTTGCGCAGTGCTGGGCGCGCAGCCAGGCGCTGAAGATGACGGTGGGGCTCTATCGCGATCTGGCGGTGGGCGTGGCGGAAGGTAGCGCGGAGACCTGGCACGATCCTGAGCTCTACCGGCTGGAGGCGTCGGTTGGCGCGCCGCCGGATCGCCTCGGACCGCTGGGACAGAACTGGGGCCTGCCGCCCATGGATCCGCACGTGATGCGCGCGCGCGGCTATCAGCCTTTTATCGACATGCTGCGCGCCAATATGCGCGACTGCGGCGCGCTGCGCATTGACCACGTGATGGCGCTGCTGCGGCTATGGTGGGTGCCAAAAGGGGAGACGGCCGATAAAGGCGCCTATGTCAGCTACCCGGTGCATGACCTGCTGGGCATTCTGGCGCTGGAGAGCCAGCGGCATCGCTGCATGGTTATCGGCGAAGATCTCGGCACGGTGCCGCCGGAAATCGTCGGCCTGCTGCGCGCCAGCGGCGTTTTCTCATGGAAGGTGATGTGGTTCGAGCAGCAGCGCGACGGCAGTTATCGCCTGCCCGGCGACTATCCGCGTCAGTCAATCGCCAGCGCCAGCACGCACGATCTGCCGACGCTGGCCGGCTTCTGGGACGCAGGCGACTTCGCGTTAGGCGAAAAGCTCAAGCTCTATCCCAGCAAAGCGGTGCTGAAATCGCTGCATGAGCAGCGCGCGAAACAGAAACAGGCGCTACTGGATGCGCTGCATCAGGCGGGCGCAATGCCGGCGCGCAGCGCACGTCAGGCGGACAAGCTGGCGATGACGCCCGCGCTTAATCTGGCGATGCATAAATTTCTCGCGGCAACCGGCAGCGCACTACTGGGGCTGCAGCCCGAAGACTGGACAGGCATGACCACACCGGTAAACGTGCCGGGCACCGTTGATCAATATCCTAACTGGCGACGCAAGCTGGCGCAGCCGCTGGAGGCGATCTTTACGGATAAAGCGGTGATAAAGCTATTGAAGGCGGTGAGTCAGACGCGTAAAGGGGAGTAGCGAACGGCGCGCGACAGTCGCTCACTGTCGCGCGCCGGGCGATTAATAGTAGGAGTGCTCGCCGCGCTGGTGCTCGGTGATATCGCGCACGCCTTTCAGCTCCGGGAAAGCGGCCAGCAGCTCTTTCTCGATGCCGTCCTTCAGGGTGACGTCGATCATGGAGCAGCCGTTACAGCCGCCGCCGAACTGCAGGATGGCGAAACCGTCGTCGGTAATCTCCATCAGCGACACGCGACCGCCGTGACCGGCCAGCTGCGGGTTGATCTGCGCCTGAAGCAGATACTCAACGCGCTCCGCCAGTGGCGCATCATCGGAGACTTTGCGCATTTTGGCGTTCGGCGCTTTTAGCGTCAGCTGCGAACCGAGATTGTCGGTAACGAAGTCGATTTCGGCGTCTTCGAGGTAAGGGGCGCTCAGTTCGTCAACGTAGGCTGAAAGCTTCTCGAACTTCAGCTCCGTGTCGGTCGCTTCTACCGCATCCGGCGGGCAGTAAGAGACGCCGCACTCGGCGGTTGGCGTACCCGGGTTAATGACGAATACGCGAATCTGGGTGCCATCTTCCTGTTTTGACAGCAGTTTAGCGAAGTGCTCCTGGGCAGAGTCTGTAATTCGGATCATGGCAATTGCTCAATAGTTGACTAATTTAGTTGGTTATAATACGCCCATCACCGACGCTCTACAAGGTACGGCACAGGCACCAGATTTGTACGCTGGCCGCGCCGTGCGCCAGCAAAATGCGGCCGATCTCTCCCACGGTATGGCCCGTTGTCACCACATCGTCTATGAGTGCGATATGGCGCCCGCGCACGGCCATTTCAAGGCGGAAGGCGCCACGCACGTTGCTGCGACGCTGCGAGGCGCGCAGCCGGTGCTGCAGCGCGCCGCGTCGCCTGCGGCGGATGCCGTCGCGGAATTCGCAGCCCAGCCAGTGCGCCAGCGGCTGCGCCAGCAGCGCCGCCTGGTTGTAGCCGCGTCGGCAGGCACGACTTTTATGCAGCGGCACGCAGAGCAGCAAATCGGGGCGTACCAGCCCGCGCGTGCGGCGAGCGTTCAGCCAGCTTAGCAAAAGCAGACGCGCCAGCATCACCCTGAGTGCGGTTATGCGGGAAAACTTCAGCTGATGCACCCAGCGGCGCAGCGGCGGCTGGTAGCCGCTGACGCAGACCAGCGCCTGCCAGGCGGGCGGCGAGCGCTGACAGCGGCCGCAGGCAACGCGGGGCGATCCGGCCGGGAGGCCGCAGCGCGGACAGAGCACTGGCAGCGGCGGCAGCGCGCGCAGGCAGACGCTGCATAATCCATGCACCGCGATGTGCAGCGGCAGATGGCATAGCCAACAGAGGGCGGGCATTGGTAGCATAGCCACCTCCTTAATTTTTTACGGGATAGTAACTGATGACCTCGCTCTACTGGCACACCTGCGGAGAAGGGAATGTCGAGCTTGTGCTGCTGCACGGATGGGGCCTGAACGCCGAAGTGTGGCAAAGCATCGTGCCGCGACTCAGCCCTCATTTTCGCCTGCACCTGGTCGATCTGCCGGGCTATGGACGCAGTCAGGGGTTTGGCGCGCTTTCGCTGGCGGAGATGGCGCAGCGGCTGCTGCCGCATTTGCCGCCGCGCGCGCTGCTGCTGGGCTGGTCGCTGGGCGGGCTGGTGGCGACCGAGCTGGCGCTGCTGGCGCCGCAGAGGATAGCAGGCGTGATAAGCGTCGCCTCTTCGCCCTGTTTTACCGCTGGCGAGGCGTGGCCAGGCATCAAGCCAGAGACCCTGGCAACCTTTCGCGCGCAGCTTAACAGCGATTTCCAGCGCACCGTCGAGCGCTTCCTGGCGCTGCAGACGCTGGGCACCGACAGCGCGCGGCAGGACGCGCGCCGCTTGAAAGAGGTGGTGCTGGCGCAGCCGATGCCGCCCGTGGCGGTGCTGGACGGCGGGCTGGCGATCCTGCGCGAGGTCGACCTGCGCGATCGACTGCCGCAGCTTGCGGTACCCTTTCTTCGTCTCTATGGCGCGCTGGACGGTCTGGTACCGCGTCGTGTCGCCTCGTTGCTCGACGCCGCGCTGCCCGCTTCGCCTTCCATAGTGATGGAAAAAGCCGCGCACGCGCCCTTTATTTCGCATCCGGACGCCTTCTGCCAGCATATTCTTGATTTCAGACAGAAGTTTTGCCGCTAAACCGGGCACAAGGCTGGCAATTTTTTTATCAGCGACAATACTTTTCGGGTAGGCATGGCCGCTTAATGATGTGAATTGTCCAGGGAGAGGATGATGCCGTTCCATCTCGCCTGACGCATCCAGCGTCTGCTTACATCTCACATAACGGAAATAAATGAGGGGTACTGTAATGAAGGTGATGAAATGGGTTGTCGCTTCAATGGTAATGGGCCCAGTGTCGTTTTCGGCGGTTGCGGCCAAGGAAGTGACCAAAGAAGAAGTGAAAAAAATGAATCTCCAGAAGATCGGTACGGTGAATACCACGGCGGAAACCACCTCGCCGATGGACGCCAAACGCGAGCTTTCTAAGCAGGCTGATGAAAAAGGAGGCAAATACTTCCTGGTGATCGCGGGCCGTGAACACGGCAAATTCAGCGCCACCGCGGAAGTTTATAAGTAATCAGCTACGCAGCCAGACAAACTGCCAGGCATCCAGCGTAAGTGGCTGGGTGCCATCAATTTTCTTATCCGTAATCACATCCTGAAAAAGGCGCGCTTCCGGCAGCGTCATCTCCACCGTTTTTGCGCTCAGATTAAACACGCACAGCAGGCCGCCATCCTCCTGCTGCGCATCGTGACGCCTCATCACCAGTAGCGCGTTGTCGCTGTCGTAGAGCCTCATCGGGTTATCGGGATGAAAAGCGGGCTGGCGCGTGCGCAGCTGGATGAGCCTGCTGAGGTGGGTATAGATGGCATGGCGCAGGCTGTCGCCGTCTGCCAGCGCCGCCTCAATCATCTTCAGGTCGAATTTCTGGCGGTTGATGGCGCGGTTGTGGCCCGCGGCTTTTACCCCTTCGTAGTCGTTGCGCGAGCCGAGGATGCTCTGAATATAGATAGCGGGCACGCCGGGGAAGGCGAGCAGGATTGCGTGCGCCAGCAGAAAGCGGCGCAGGCGCGTGTCGTCATCGTCGTTCTGATGATTGAGGGCGTCGAGATAGGTAACGTTGATCTCATAGGGGCTGGTGGTGCCGTCGGGATTGTTTTTATAGGAGACCAGCGCGCCTTCCAGCGCCAGATCGCGCACCAGCGCCATAATCTCCACCTCGGAGAGAATGCCGCGCGCCGGATTGAGCCCGATGCCGTCGTGCGACGCGAGAAAGTTAAAGAAGGTGGTGGTGCCGTTGCCGTGCTCCAGCGCGCCCGCCCACTGGCGCAGCGCGCGTCCGGAACCGGAATGGATAGCGTGCAGCACCAGTGGCGGCAGGGAAAACTGATAGACCATCTGCGCTTCGTCATGCCCGTCGCCGAAATAACTGACGTTGTCTTTATGCGGCACGTTGGTTTCCGTGATGATCACCGTGCCGGGCGCGACCAGGTCGGCAATGGCGCGGAACAGCTTCACCAGCAAATGGGTTTTTTCCAGATGGATGCAGCGCGTGCCGGGCGTTTTCCACATATAGCCGACGGCGTCGAGGCGCACATAGTCCGCCCCTTTTTGCAGGTAGTCGAGCAGCACCTCTACCATGCGGATCAGCACCTCGGGGTTGCCGAAGTTAAGATCGATCTGATCGGCGCTGAAGGTGGTCCAGATAAAGCGCATTTCGCCGTTCGCCATCTCGAACGGCGTCAGCAGCGGCGAGGTGCGCGGCCGCGTCACGCCGCTGAGATCGGTGGCGGGGGGCATGCTGATAAAGAAGTCGTCCCAGCCGGGATCGCATGCCAGATAGTGCTTGAACCAGGCGCTGTGCGCCGACATATGGTTGCAGACGAAGTCGAACATCAGGCGCGTTTCCTGATGCAGCCTGGCGACATCCGGCCAGTCGCCGCACAGCGGGTTGACCTGATGGTAATCGATGACGGAAAAGCCGTCGTCGGATGAGTAGGGGAAAAAGGGCAGCAGATGCACCAGCGGAAAGGTGGACTGCAGATGCTGCTGGTAAAAGCGGGAGAAGCTTTGCAGCGTCGGCACCTCCGCTTCGCGAAACTGATCGGCATAAGTGATCAGCACCACGTCCTGTTCATCCCAGTGCGCCTTGCGCGGCAGCTTAATCGCGTCGCGCGCGGCGGCGATATGGCTCAGCAGACGCGCACGCGCCGCCTGAGGAAAGGTATCGGCATAGATTTTATCGAGCAGCGCTGTGATCGTTTCCATCGCGAATTGGGTGCCACGTCCCGGGTTGTTTTTTATGCAGGCGTGTTTTCAGCGTAGCGTTAAGAGAGGGATTTTCAACTTTACAGAGCAGGCTACGCGCGCCCGACCCGGAATCGGTCGGGCGCGCGCAGGGTTTAGCGTTTTTTACCGAACGCCGCCGCCAGCGCATCGCCCATCGCGCTGTTGCCTGCGGGCTGGCTGTTCTGACGCGCGCGCGGCTTCGCGCCGCTGGCCGGACGTGCACCGTCGCGCGGCGCGCTGCGGGCGCTGCGGGCGCTGCTGCGCGCGTTGCCCTCGCCCGGCTGCTCATCCAGACGCATGGTGAGCGCGATACGTTTGCGCGGCAGGTCGACCTCCAGCACTTTCACCTTCACGATATCGCCCGCCTTCACCACCTGATGCGGATCCTCGACAAACTTGTCCGACAGCGAGGAGATATGCACCAGACCATCCTGATGCACGCCGATATCGACAAAGGCGCCGAAGTTGGTGACGTTGGTCACCGCGCCCTCCAGCACCATGCCCGGCAGCAGATCGTTAAGGGTTTCAACCCCTTCGGCGAACTGCGCGGTTTTAAACTCAGGACGCGGGTCGCGGCCCGGTTTTTCCAGCTCTTTGATAATGTCGGTGACGGTCGGCAGGCCGAAGCGGTCATCGGTAAAGTCGACCGCCTTAACGTTGCGCAGGCTGGCAGGGTTGCCCATGAGCTCCTGTAACGCCTGCTCGGTCGCCGCCAGGATGCGCTCCACCACCGGGTAGGCCTCCGGGTGTACCGTCGAGGCGTCGAGCGGATTGTCGCCGTGGTTAATGCGCAGGAAGCCCGCGCACTGTTCAAAGGCTTTGGGGCCGAGACGGCTCACCTTGAGCAGCTGCTGGCGATTCTGGAAGCGGCCGTTTTCGTCGCGCCAGCTCACAATATTCTGCGCCATCATGCGCGTCAGACCGGCGACGCGCGTCAGCAGCGGCACCGAGGCGGTATTGAGATCGACGCCGACGGCGTTTACGCAGTCTTCCACCACCGCGTCCAGCTTCTTCGCCAGCTGGCTCTGACTGACGTCGTGCTGATACTGGCCGACGCCGATCGATTTCGGATCGATTTTCACCAGCTCCGCCAGCGGATCCTGCAGGCGTCGTGCGATAGAGACCGCGCCGCGCAGCGAGACGTCGAGGTTCGGAAACTCCAGCGCCGCCAGCTCCGAGGCGGAATAGACCGACGCGCCCGCTTCGCTGACGATCACTTTCTGTGCTGTCACGTGCGGATACTGTTTCTGCACGTCGAGGAAAAAGCGTTCGGTCTCGCGCGAGGCGGTGCCGTTGCCGATCGCCACCAGTTCGACCTGGTGTTTTGCGCAGAGCGCGGCGACCACGGTAGCGGCTTTCGCCGCCTGGCCGGTATGTGGATAGATGGTATCGGTCGCGACCAGCTTGCCGGTGGCGTCCACCACCGCAACCTTCACGCCGGTGCGCAGGCCGGGATCGAGGCCCATGGTGGCGCGCATGCCCGCCGGCGCCGCCATCAGCAGATCGTGCAGGTTGCGGGCGAATACGTTGATCGCTTCGTCTTCGGCGCGCTCGCGCACCGTGCCCATCAGCTCCGTCTCCAGGTGCACCATCACCTTGATGCGCCAGGTCCAGCTCACCACCGCCTTGCGCCAGGCGTCGGCCGGTGCGCCGTTGAGGCGCAGGTTGAGATGCTCGGCGATCAGCGTTTCGCCGTAGCTTTCGCGCGGCGGCTCGTCGAACTGCGGATCGGCATTCAGGGAGAGCTGCAGCACGCCCTCGTTACGGCCGCGCAGCATCGCCAGCGCACGGTGCGACGGCACGCTGTGCAGCGCCTCGTGGTGATCGAAGTAGTCGCGGAATTTCGCCCCTTCCTGCTCTTTGCCTTCCACCACGCGCGACACCAGATGCGCGTTTTTCCACAGGTAGTCGCGCACCTTCGCCAGCAGCGCGGCGTCTTCGGCGAAGCGCTCCATCAGGATATAGCGCGCGCCGTCCAGCGCGGCGCGCACGTCGGCGACGCCTTTATCGGCATCGACATACTGCGCAGCCAGCTGTTCGGGATCCTGCGACGCATCCTGCCACAGGCTATCGGCCAGCGGCTCCAGACCGGCTTCAATGGCGATCTGGCCGCGGGTGCGGCGCTTGACTTTATAGGGCAGGTAGAGGTCTTCGAGTTCGGTTTTGCTCAGCGTGGCATTAATGGCGCTGGCGAGTTCGTCGGTGAGTTTGCCTTGATCGTTAATGGATTTCAGAATCGACTGGCGGCGATCTTCCAGTTCGCGCAGGTAGCCGAGACGCGTCTCCAGCTGGCGCAGTTGGGTGTCGTCCAGACCGCCGGTCACCTCTTTACGATAGCGTGCGATAAACGGCACGGTGTTCCCTTCGTCCAGCAGACGCACGGCGGCTTCAACTTGCTCCGCACGCGCCTGCAGCTCACTGGCAATAATGTGGCTGAGATCTTTCATCATCGATTCTGTCTTGCTTACAGGGTTAAAAATCACGGGACAGTTATACGGACTGGAAAGTGAAATTGCCAGCGATGGAGCCGGCTTTCAGCGATATTCTGAATCAGGCGTCAGGATAGGAAATTTCATTGACGTACCAGAGCGCGGGACCCAGCGGCGTCTCTACCGTCACGGCGTCGCCCGGCTCTTTTTTCAGCAGGGCGCGCGCCATCGGCGAGTCGATGGAGATGTAGTCTTTGCGGCCGAAAATCTCGTCGTAGCCGACTATGCGAAAGCGTTTGACCTCGCCCTCGTCATTCTCTACCTCTACCCAGGCGCCGAAGAAGACCTTGCCGTCCTGCTGCGGCGAATAGTCGACGATGCGCAGCGACTCGAGGCTTTTTGTCAGATAACGTACGCGGCGATCGATTTCGCGCAGGCGTTTTTTGTTGTACTGGTAGTCGGCGTTTTCGCTGCGATCGCCGAGGCTGGCGGCCCAGGTTACTTTCTTCGTCACTTCAGGACGCTCTTCGCGCCAGAGATAGTCGAGCTCGGCCTTCAGCTTGTCAAAGCCTTCACGGGTGATCAGTCGGGTTTTCATGCGTAGCGACTCAGAAGCGGAAAAGCAGGCAGTGTAAAGCAAAGCAGGCGCGGCAAAAAAGAGTCGGGGAACAGGTTTTCAACGGTGAAAACCCTTTGTGTCGTTCCCCGGTGGCGAAAGGGGCAGGTACAGAAAGAGAAAATGGCCTAAATCGTTATTTTCCCGCCACGGTTGAGGTGGTGGTGGAAGAGGAGGTGCCTTTGTCGCCGCCGCCAGCGGTCGCCAGCGCTACGCCCAGCAGCGCAGCCACGGCGCCGACGCCGATAGCGTTAGAGTTGCCCTGCGCGGTGGTCGACGCCTGCGCGCCAGCAGCTTCGCCAGTTGCGGTCGCCGCAAACGCCGGATTCAGAACGAGGGTGGCCAGCGCACCCAGCACTAACAACGTTTTTTTCATTATTGCTTTCCCTGTAGTGAAGCGAGTGAAAGCAGTGTGGTGCAATTCACATAAAGCGGAAAGGTAGCTTTACTGATTGATTTATGAGGCTTTATTTTTAAATGGCCTGAATGAAGAAAAAAATAGCGCAAATCCGAGAGAAGCCTGCGGCGCGGCGCGCAAAAGAGGATATTTTATGCTGTCGCTCAGCTGGGCTGGCTGCAATTGTGGCCGCTATGTCAGGCGGCGAATGGCGCTAAAGTCAAATTGTGCGTTAACTGGTTGATCTGCAAGTTTGATTCATCCTGGCCGTCATTTTGCGGCCGCCAGTGACAAGAAAAAACGTCTGACTTTCAGATTTGCCGTAACGGTATCAAACACCGCTTAAGAATGTGCTTTTGCCCAGAAGAGAGCGATAAAATTAAAGATAAGCTCCTGTTTAATATGCTTTGTAACAATTTCGGCTAGAATATAAACCATTAATGACTGTCACAGACAGACAACTTTTTTTAACAATATCGGCTCAGGCAATGGCGCCTTTGGGAGTAGAAAATGCAAGAGAACTACAAAATTCTGGTCGTTGATGACGATATGCGTTTGCGTGCGCTGCTGGAACGCTATCTCACCGAGCAGGGCTTTCAGGTGCGCAGCGTCGCCAACGCCGAGCAGATGGATCGTCTGCTGACCCGTGAATCCTTTCACCTGATGGTGCTGGATCTGATGCTTCCGGGCGAAGACGGCCTGTCGATTTGCCGTCGTCTGCGCAGCCAGAGCAATCCGATGCCGATCATTATGGTGACGGCGAAGGGCGAAGAGGTCGATCGTATCGTTGGGCTGGAGATCGGCGCCGACGACTATATTCCTAAGCCGTTCAACCCACGCGAGCTTTTGGCGCGCATTCGCGCCGTGCTGCGTCGTCAGGCCAACGAGCTGCCGGGCGCCCCTTCGCAGGAAGAGGCGGTGATCGCCTTCGGCAAGTTCAAGCTGAACCTCGGCACGCGCGAGATGTTCCGCGAAGATGAGCCGATGCCGCTCACCAGCGGCGAGTTCGCCGTGCTGAAGGCGCTGGTCAGCCACCCGCGCGAACCGCTGTCGCGCGACAAGCTGATGAACCTGGCGCGCGGACGCGAATACAGCGCAATGGAGCGCTCCATCGACGTGCAGATCTCGCGCCTGCGCCGCATGGTGGAAGAGGACCCGGCGCATCCACGCTATATCCAGACGGTCTGGGGCCTGGGCTACGTATTCGTGCCGGACGGTTCTAAAGCATGAGGCGACTGCGCTTCTCGCCTCGCAGCTCGTTTGCCCGCACCCTGCTGTTGATCGTGACCCTGCTGTTCGTCAGTCTGGTAACGACCTATCTGGTGGTGCTCAACTTCGCCATTCTTCCCAGCCTGCAGCAGTTCAACAAGGTGCTGGCGTATGAAGTGCGCATGTTGATGACCGACCGGCTGCAGCTGGAAGATGGCACGCAGCTGGAAGTGCCGCCCGCGTTTCGCCGTGAGATCTACCGCGAGCTGGGGATTTCGCTTTATACCAACGCGGCAGCCGAAGAGAG
The DNA here is from genome assembly GCF_031844285.1 of Enterobacter sp. BRE11. NCBI lineage: Bacteria > Pseudomonadati > Pseudomonadota > Gammaproteobacteria > Enterobacterales > Enterobacteriaceae > Enterobacter > Enterobacter sp. BRE11. The sequence continues at coordinate 53,717 of NZ_JAUZUX010000007.1, read as the reverse complement.
CGGGTTGCGCTGGGCGCAGCACTATGAGTTCCTGAGCGAGCAGATGGGCCAGCAGCTTGGCGGGCCGACCGACGTGCGCGTCGAGGTGAATAAAAACTCGCCGGTGGTCTGGCTGAAAACCTGGCTGTCGCCTGATATCTGGGTGCGCGTGCCGCTGACGGAAATTCATCAGGGCGACTTCTCGCCGCTGTTCCGCTACACGCTGGCGATTATGCTGCTGGCGATTGGCGGCGCCTGGCTGTTTATCCGCATTCAGAACCGGCCGCTGGTGGATCTGGAGCACGCGGCGCTGCAGGTCGGCAAGGGCATCATTCCACCGCCGCTGCGCGAGTATGGCGCCTCGGAGGTGCGTTCGGTGACGCGCGCCTTTAACCAGATGGCCGCTGGGGTGAAGCAGCTGGCGGACGACCGCACGCTGCTGATGGCGGGCGTTAGCCACGATCTGCGCACGCCGCTGACGCGCATTCGTCTGGCCACCGAGATGATGGGCGAAGAGGATGGCTACCTTGCCGAGTCGATCAATAAAGATATCGAAGAGTGCAACGCCATCATTGAGCAGTTTATCGACTATCTGCGCACCGGCCAGGAGATGCAGACCGAGCGCGCCGATCTCAATAGCGTGCTGGGCGAAGTGGTGGCGGCCGAAAGCGGCTACGAGCGCGAGATTGAGAACGCCGTCATGCCGGAAGAGCTGATGCTGGATATCAATCCGCTGTCGATCAAGCGTGCGGTGGCGAACCTGGTGGTGAACGCGGCGCGCTACGGCAACGGCTGGATCAAAGTGAGCAGCGGGCGCGAACTGCATCGCGCGTGGTTTCAGGTCGAGGATGACGGTCCGGGCATCAAGCCAGAACAGCTGACGCATCTGCTACAGCCCTTTGTACGCGGCGACAGCGCGCGCAGCACCAGCGGCACCGGCCTTGGGCTGGCGATTGTGCAGCGCATTATCGATGCGCATCAGGGCTCGCTGGAGATTGGCGAGAGCGAGCGCGGTGGACTGCGCATTCGCGCCTGGCTGCCGCTTATAGAGCAGAGTGCGCCGAGCAGTAACGGCGCGGCGCAGAGCTGAACAGCAAGCGGGCGCGGCGATCGCCGCGCCCGAAGGCTTACAGTACAGGACCAGCTTTAACCAGCGCGGCGCCCGCCGCGTTGTCGGTATACTTCTCGAAATTGGTGATGAAGCGCTGCGCCAGATCGCGCGCCGCTCCCAGCCACTTCTCGTCGCTTTCCCAGCTGCTGCGCGGATCGAGCGTGGCGGCGTCGAGCTGCCCCAGCGCCTTCGGCACCTGCAGGTTAAACACCGGCAGCGTCTCGGTTTCGGCGTCGTCCAGTTCACCCGCCAGAATCGCATTGATAATGGCGCGCGTATCCTTCAGCGAAATACGTTTGCCGCTGCCGTTCCAGCCGGTATTGACCAGATACGCCTGCGCGCCCGCGGCCTGCATGCGCTTCACCAGCACCTCGGCATACTGCGTCGGGTGCAGCGTCAGGAACGCGGCGCCGAAGCAGGCAGAGAAGGTCGGGGTCGGCGCGGTCACGCCGCGTTCGGTGCCCGCCAGCTTGGCGGTAAAGCCTGAGAGGAAGTGATACTGCGTCTGCTCAGGCGTCAGGCGCGACACCGGCGGCAGCACGCCGAAGGCGTCAGCGGTCAGGAAAATCACTTTCTTCGCGTGGCCCGCTTTCGACACCGGACGGACGATATTGTCGATATGATCGATCGGGTAGGAGACGCGGGTGTTTTCGGTCTTGCTGTCGTCGTCATAATCGACGCTGCCGTCTTCACGCACCACGACGTTCTCCAGCAGCGCATTGCGACGGATAGCGCGGTAGATTTCCGGCTCGGCCTGCTCAGAGAGTTTGATGGTTTTGGCGTAGCAGCCACCTTCGAAGTTGAAAACGCCGTCGTCGTCCCAGCCGTGCTCGTCGTCGCCAATCAGCTGGCGTTCCGGATCGGTGGAAAGCGTGGTTTTGCCGGTGCCGGAGAGACCGAAGAACACCGCCACGTCGCCCGCTTTGCCAACGTTGGCCGAGCAGTGCATCGAGGCGATGCCGCGCAGCGGCAGCAGGTAGTTCATCACCGCGAACAGCCCTTTCTTCATCTCGCCGCCGTACCAGGTGCCGCCGATCAGCTGCATCCCTTCGGCCAGGTTGAACGCCACAAAGTTTTCCGAATGCAGCCCCTGCGCCTGCCAGTTGGGGTTGGTGCATTTCGCCCCGTTCAGCACCACAAAGTCAGGCTTAAAGGCGGCCAGCTCGCTTTCGCTCGGCTGAATAAACATGTTTTTGACGAAATGCGCCTGCCAGGCCACTTCGGTGACGAAGCGCACGCTGAGGCGTGAATCGGCGTTAGCGCCGCAGAACGCGTCGACCACAAACAGGCGCTTGCCGGAAAGCTGCTCGGTTACGCAGGCTTTTAGCTGCTGCCAGGTCTCCTGGGAGAGCGGCTGGTTGTCGTTTTTGCCTGTTCCTTGATCGTTCCACCACAGCGTGTCGCGGGTGGTGTCGTCGCGGACAATATATTTATCCTTGGGCGAGCGACCGGTAAAAATGCCGGTATCGACCGCCACCGCGCCGCTTTGCGTCAGGGTGCCGCGCGCATAACCTTCCAGCTCGGGACGGAGTTCTTCGGTAAACAGCGTATCGAAATCGGGGTTGTGGACCACTTCGGTGGTGCCCTCGATGCCCAAAGCGGCAAGATCTTGCGAGGTCAGGCCGGTAACGCGCATGTGACTGCTCCTTAAATCGTTTTGGTACTGCACAGGCGAATAGTTATAGGTGCCGCGCAAGCCGTCTGCGTGCTGCTGGGCGGATGCACGATCGCGCGCAGTGTACTCTTCTGAGCCGATGGAAAAAGCGTTGTCCGTCAGAAATGCGAACCAGAGCGCGTTAAGCAGTAAAAAGTGCCGCTTTTGAAACTAAAGTTAGCGAAAAAGAGTTATTTTACTTTGTAAATTAAGGGGATATCGCGGGGAGGGAAAAGGGCGGCGAGGCCGCCCGGAGATAAATCAGTGGATGCTGTCGCTGTTTTCGCCTTCCGCGCCGCCTTTGCGGATCGCCGCAATATCGACCGCGTCGTAGACGTAGTGCGTGCCGCAGTAGTCGCAGTGCATATCGACCTGGCCATCCTCTTCGATGATCTCGTCGACCTCGTGCTGAGGCAGGGTTTTCAGCACTTCGCCGCAGCGTTCGCGCGAGCAGGTGCACTTAAAGCTTACCGGCTGCGGGTCAAATACCGTCGCCTCTTCCTGATGATAGAGGCGCCACAGGACGTCGGTCGCCGGCAGGTCGATCAGCTCCTCGCTCTTCACGGTTTCGGTCAGCGTTGCCAGGTGGTTGAAGTCTTCGGTCTGGGTATCCTGCGCCGGCAGCACCTGCAGCAGAATGCCCGCGGCGCCTTTTTCATTGGTGCGAATAAACAGGCGGGTCGGCAGCTGCTCGGAGCGCATAAAATAGTCTTCCAGGCAGGCGGCCAGCGTTTCGCCTTCCAGGCCTACCACGCCCTGATAGCGCTCGCCTTTCTCTGGCGAAATGGTGATCGCCAGATAGCCGGTGCCGACCATGCTTTTCAGGGTGGCGTCCGCTGGAATCTCGCCCTTCACGCGCGCGACGCCGCGCAGCTCCTGACGGTTATTGCCGTTGATGACCGCCAGCGAGAGCGGGCCGTCGCCCTGCAGCTGCACCGTGATGTCGCCGTCGAATTTCAGCGTGGCGGTCAGCAGGCTGGTCGCGACCAGCAGCTCGCCGAGCAGCATCTGCACCGGAGCCGGATAGTCATGGTTTTTGATGATTTCCTGCCAGGTGTGGCTGACATTCACCAGCTCGCCGCGCACGGCCACATTCTCAAACAGGTAACGATGCAGTTGATCTTGTACAGACATAAATTTTCTCTCGTTGGGGCTAGGCCTGGTCGTCGCCCGTTAATTTAAATTTCATCAAATCGCGGCGCTCTTTTTTATCGGGGCGGCGATCGGGATGCGGCATGGTGAGCGCGTTCATTTTACGCGCCAGCGCCACCTTTTCCCGTTTTTCAATACTGGCGGCGGTTTCGCTGTAGAGCTGCTGCGCCACCTCGGCCGGACCGCGCTTATCGCTCAGCGCGGTGACGATCACGGTGCGCTCGTCGTTGCCCTGGCGCAGCGTCAGCTCCGCCTCGATCTCGACCAGCTTGCTCGGCTTGCTGCGCTGGCCGTTGTAGTGCACTTTGCCGCCTTCAATCATGTCGCGCGCCAGCGAGCGCGTTTTGTAGAAGCGCGCCGCCCAGAGCCATTTGTCGAGGCGCACGCCTTCGCTGCTTTTCTCTTTCATTGCTGCTCCCGTTTACGCCAGCGCGCTGCACAGGGTGCGATAGTCGCGGACCGCCGCGTGACGCTGGAAGACCTGATCGGGACGCCCGGAGTCGGGGTTGCTGACGCCTAAACACCAGCCGATGCCCCAGCTTTTCGCCGCGTCGAGAATGGTCTCGTTGTCATCAATAAACAGCGTTCGCGGACGATCAAATCCGGTATGCTGCTCCACCGCCTGCCACAAGCGCGGGTCCTCTTTCGGATACCCAAAGGTATGGGTGGAAAGTAATAAATCAAGGTGCGGCGCAAGGCCGGTCTGCGCCAGTTTGATATCCAGGTTATAGGGATGGGCGTTGGTCAGCAGAATGGTGCGTTTTCCTGCCCGACGCAGCGCCTGCAAAAAGGGCACCGTATCTTCGCGCATCGCCGCCAGGCTACGCTTCGCATAGGTCATGGCGCGAATATCCAGCGCCAGCTCCGCCGCCCAGTAGTCCAGACAATACCAGTTTAGCGTATGCGCCACCGCCTGGTACTTTCCGGCGATCAGCGCCTCTGCCTCCGCCAGTGTAATGCCGCGCGTTTCGCTCAGCGTTAGCGGCACATGCTCCAGCCAAAAATGGCGGTCGAACGCCAGGTCCAGCAGCGTGCCGTCCATATCCAGCAGCACGGTATCGATTTGCGCCCAGTTCAGCGTCATCAGGCAGGTTCTCCGATAAAAAGCGGGCGACAGGGTAGCACAGAAAGAGGCGGGAGAGGGCAGGGCGCTGGCGGAACGGGCCGGGCGGCGTCGCGGCGTCAGAACATCGAGCGCACGCTCTGCATGGTGCTGAGATTATGGTTGAAGCACTTGTCGTAGTACTGCTGGATATTCGCCATGCGCTGACGGTTGCGATGGATACGGCGTAGTGCAAGTAAGGCGTTTACCAGCGCGCAGGTCAGCAGCACCGCCAGTAGCAGGGTGGTGCCGAGGTAGCGCCACATCGCCATCGCATCCGGCTCGTTGTGCAGCGCGATATGGCGCGTACCGTTGGCGTCTACCGACAGGCCGGTGATAATGCCGCTGGCGCTGAATGGCGTGTGCAGCAGCATGCCGGAGAGGCGCTGTAGTTCGCGCCATTGCGATGGCGCATCAAGATCGAACAGCGAGACCGTCGGCTGCGGCTGATTCACCAGCTGGCGCCCTTCGTCGCTAACGATAAGGAATCCGCCCGGCGGCGGGCTGTTGAGGTTTTCGGCGGCGCGGCGCGTCTCGCGGTAGAAGAAGCTGGAGGTCGCGGTATTGACCAGGTTTTCCAGCGCTTCGGCGCTGACCGGCCGCAGCAGCACGTTCATGCCGTTCAGCTGCCCGGAGTCGGCGCGGCGCACCAGCGTATCCCAGTCTTTGGCGTTGCCGAGATTCACCAGCGCGTTTTTGAGCCGCACGCAGTCCTGCTGCTGGCTACAGAGATCCAGCGTTTTCAGCACCAGGTCGGCAAAATCGTCCAGCAGGATCATGCCCGATTTTTGAATCGCCGAGGCGAGCTGCGGGTTGAGCTTGGGATCGGTATTGGTTTCCGGATGCAGCTGGCGCGTGGTCGCCTCCAGCAGCGCCGAGGCTTTATCGATGATATCGGACTGCGGCTGGGGCAGCGGCGAGGCGTTGTTCCAGTAGACGGCCGAACAGTCGAACGGCATATAGGCGTAGCTGCGGTTGCTCTGGTAGTTATCGGGAACGGCGCACATGCCGGTGCCGTTCACTTTCAAAATATCGCCGACGTGCAGCGGCTGCGCCGCCAGCTTGTCTACCTCGTTCACCTCAAGGCTCTCGGTGCCCTTGATCCAGGCCAGGCTCAGCTTGATTGGCATGCTGAGCGGGATCCAGCTAATCAGCAGCGCCATCACCAACAGCGAGCCGCAGGACAGCACAACGTTTTTGCGCCAGCGCTGGATAGGAAAGTTACGTACTTCGTCCTGCAGCGATAAAAAGCGGCCCTGACGCACCACCTGGCGGTTGAGGTAGATTTCGACATCGGTGGTCTGGCCGAGATCGTGCGCCACATAGGGTAGCCAGTGCGGCGGATAGGCGAGATCGATAATGCCCAGCGTGATATTGCTCTGCTCCTGGTTCGACTCGCCGAACAGGCCCCAGCGCTTGGGCGCGCCGCGCAGGCAGTGTATGTCACGCATGCGCTTTTGCGCGGGAATGTGAAACAGTGACCAGACGCTGGCACCGATCATGGCGCAGCCCAGCAGCGCCAGCCATCCCATCAGCGCGGCGGGTACCAGCAGGCAGATAAAAAAGAGCAGAAAGGCGAAGGTGATGGTCACCGCCTCGCGCGTGCCGTCCGGCCGCGTCAGCTGATACTCTTCCAGCGTCTCTTTGCGCACCTGCAGCAGCTCGACGTTTTCGCTCTCTTCTTTGCGTATCGAGGCGTTGGTCGAGCCGGGATGGACCAGCGCCGGCAGCGACGGCTGGTCGGTGCCATAGTTGACCAGCGAGTGGCCGTTAAGCGAGATCACCAGCGGAATCGTCTGGGTACGGATCAGCTCAACGTAATTCTCATCGGTTATATACTGTTCCCAGTGTGGCGGCAGATGCACTTCCACTTCGTCAAGGTAGTAGCGCCATTTGTGGGCATCATCGGTCGACAGGCCGTAGCGGGTGATAGCGCGCGTGACGGGGTAAACGTTGTTGCTCTGCGCGGTGAGCGTCAGATTGTCAAAAAAGGGATGTTTTTCGCCGGGTACGGCAGGGCGCGACTGCTTCGCAAGCGAGGCGACGTATTTTTCCACCGCGCGACGTTCGTCGTCGGTGAGTTTGCGGCAGGGCGGGCTAATAAAGGGCAGCGGTTTCGCCAATGGCGGACGATGCCGCATAGCGTACCAAAAGCCGATACCTGCCAGACCTGAGCAGACCAGCACGATGACCAGTACAATAAGGATTGTGCTCATGCGTTGTTCAATGCAGCCAAAATCCTGCCTTCACTTTGGACTAATGCTCCCAGATAGAACTGTTATTTAAGACAATTTTGGCGGGAATAAACTGTTCTGACAAGCTAAATGCCAGAGGAAATAACGCGCAAAATCATTAAATTAGAAGTTAATGCAGCATGCCTTGTCCGAATGTTAACCGGCAGAATCTGAATTAAACATCGGTCTTTTCTGAATTTTACCGCGTGGCGTTGACTTATTGCAAAAGCGTTAACTGGCGCAGCCGCATCTGAGAAGGCCTGACTGGGCGCGGCGTCCGCGGCCAGCGCTAAACTCGCTGTCGCACAAACGGCTGTGGTCAGGTAAGCTAAATTTTTTACCGCACCGCGCGGCGTTGAACGTCTGAGGCTGATATGAAGAACCCGTTAAAGAAACCCGACATCCTCAAAGTGGAAACCGTGGCGCGCTCGCGGCTGTTTACCGTTGAATCCGTCGATCTCGCTTTTAGCAACGGCGCGCACCGCGTTTACGAGCGCATGAAGCCCTCTGAGCGCGAAGCGGTGATGATTGTTCCGATTATCGATAATGAGGTTGTGCTGATTCAGGAGTACGCGGTTGGGCTGGAGAGCTATGAGCTGGGCTTTCCTAAAGGATTGATCGATCCCGGCGAGACCGTTTTCGAGGCGGCAAACCGTGAACTAAAAGAAGAGGTCGGCTTCGGCGCGGAGAAGCTGGAGTTTCTCAGCAAGCTGACCATGGCGCCTTCCTACTTCTCCAGCAAGATGAATATCGTGGTGGCGGAAGGGCTTTATCCTGAACGGCTGGAGGGCGACGAGCCGGAGCCGCTTATCGAGCATCGCTGGCCGCTGGAGAACCTGCTGGCGCTGCTGCAGGAGCCCGATTTCCGCGAGGCGCGCAACGTCAGCGCGCTCTTCCTGGTGCGCGAGTGGCTGGTGCAGCAGGGGCGACTGCGTTACTAACGGGTACGACATTGCCTGAAACTGGCAGGGCTTTGACTTTTACAGACAGCTCTAAAGCTCGCAAGCGGGTGAGATGGACCGAAGAGCAAAGCGTCCCGCGACAGGGATGTCGCGGGACGAGCTGGCAGGGATGCCGCTTTTTGCGTCTTTGCGATCGGGCCATCTCACCCGCGTTAGCACATTCCAAAATAAAAAGGCCGACAGCGATGTCGGCCTTTTTTGTACTTACGGCAGGGCTTAAAACAGCTCGTGGCTCTCGCCGTTATCCATAATGGTAGTGCCGACGTCGTGCACCGAGTATTCCGTCGGCTGCGTGCCGTTGATAAAGTACTCCTGGCGCGTATTGCCGCCGCCGTTGGCCAGCTTGCCGGTGCTGCGGTCGATGGTCACCGTGACGATGCCGTCGGGCGGCGTCAGCGGCTGCTCCGGCACCCCGTCCAGCGCGCTCTTCATATAGTCATCCCATGCCGGCTGCGCGCTTTTCGCGCCGCCTTCATAACCGGAAATCTGGTCTGGAATCGCGCCCGACAGCGTGCTGCGGCCCAAATCGCGGCGCGCGTCGTCAAAGCCGATCCACACCGAGGTCACTACGCCAGGACCGTAGCCGGAGAACCAGGCGTCCTTCGAACTGTTGGTGGTGCCGGTTTTACCGCCGATATCGTTGCGCTTCAGATCGCGCGACGCACGCCAGCCGGTGCCCATCCAGCCCGGTTCGCCAAAGATATTGGAGTTGAGCGCGCTCTTGATCAGGAACGACAGCGGCGTGTTGATCACATGCGGCGCATACTCCTGTCCATCGGGCTGCGGCTGAGCAGGAACCTGCTCCAGCGCGGGCTGCGGCGCTGGCTGGTTCTGGTTCTGATCGGAAGTCGCGACGTTTTCTACGCTCTCCTCGTTCAGCGCCAGCGCCTTGCGGGTTTCGCCGTAAATCACCGGCAGATTGCACTGTGGGCAGGCGATGCGCGGTTTCGCTTCGAAAATAACGCCGCCTTGCTCGTTCTCGATCTTGCTGATGAAGTACGGGTCGACCAAAAAGCCGCCGTTCGCCATCACGGAGTAGCCGCGCGCCACCTGCATCGGCGTAAACGACGCTGCGCCGAGCGCCAGCGATTCGGTATGCACGATATTCTGCGCCGGGAAGCCGAAGCGCTGCAGATATTCTGCCGCGTAATCGACGCCCATGGCACGCATGGCGCGCACCATCACCACGTTTTTCGACTGACCTAATCCCTGACGCAGACGAATTGGACCATCATAGGTAGGCGGCGAGTTTTTCGGTCGCCAGTCGGCGCCCGCGCCCGCATCCCAGCGCGAAATCGGCACGTCGTTCAGGATCGAGGCCAGCGTCAGACCGCGGTCCATCGCCGCGGTGTAGAGGAACGGCTTGATGTTCGAGCCGACCTGACGCAGCGCCTGGGTGGCGCGGTTGAACATGCTCTGATTAAAGTCGAAGCCGCCGACCAGCGCGCGCACCGCGCCGGTCTGCGGATCGAGCGACACCAGTGCGGAGTTGACGTCCGGCACCTGCGCCAGCCACCAGCCGTCACCGACTTTACGCACCCAAATCTGCTGACCCGTCTGTACTACCTGCGTCACGCTTCTCGGCGTTGGGCCCTGTACGGTATCTGACTTGAACGCGCGCGCCCAGCGTACGCCAGCGAGGCCCAGCGAGACGCTGGTGCCATCTTTCAGCATCGCGGTCGCCTCGTCGCTGCTGGCCTGCGTAACAACGGCAGGCAACAAAGGCCCGTAAACCGGCAGCGGCTTCAGCGCTTTCAGGATCTGCTCCTGACTCCAGGCGGGCTCGCCCACTTTCCACAGCACGCTGGTCGGCCCGCGGTAGCCGTGACGCATATCGTAGGCCAGCACGTTGTTGCGTACCGCCTCCTGCGCCGCCTGCTGGAGACGACGCGTCACGGTGGTATAGACCTTGTAGCCGTCGTTGTAGGCGCCGTCGCCGTAGCGCTTCACCATCTCCTGGCGCACCATTTCACTCAGATAGGGTGACGAGAAGGCGATTTCCGGGCCGTGATAGCTCGCTTCCAGCGGCGCGCTGCGCGCTTCATCGTACTGCTGCTGGGTGATGTAGCCCTGATCCAGCATGCGCGACAGCACGACATTGCGACGCGCCAGCGCGCGGCTGTGGGAGTAGAGCGGGTTAAAGGTAGAGGGGGCTTTCGGCAGACCGGCGATCATCGCCGTTTCGCTCAGCGAAAGCTGGTCTACCGGCTTGCCGAAGTAAACCTGTGCGGCGGCGCCGACGCCATAGGCGCGATAGCCGAGATAAATCTTGTTCAGGTAGAGCTCGAGGATCTCATCTTTATTCAGCAGCTGCTCAATGCGAATGGCGAGAAATGCCTCCTTGATCTTGCGCATCAGCGTGCGCTCAGGGCTCAGGAAGAAGTTACGCGCCAGCTGCTGCGTAATGGTGCTCGCGCCCTGAGAAGCATGGCCGGACATCAGCGCGATGCTGGCGGCGCGGAAAATGCCCACCGGATCGACGCCGTGATGCTCATAGAAACGACTGTCTTCCGTAGCGATAAAGGCTTTGATCAGCTCGGGTGGCATCTGCTGCAGCGTCAGCGGAATACGACGCTTCTCGCCGTACTGGGCGATCAGTTCACCATCCGCGCTGTAGACCTGCATGGGCGTCTGCAGGCGCACATCTTTCAGCGTGTTAACGTCGGGGAGCTGCGGCTCTATATATTTGTACAAACCATAAATCGAGCCAGCTCCCAGCAAGATGCAACACACTGCAAGGATTAATAAATACTTTACGAACTTCACCTGGAGTTTCCCATCTGTTGTCGTTTGGGCAGTTTATAAACAACCGCGCGGTAGTATAAAGGCAAGCCAGACGCTTTGATATGTCCTTTTACCCCTGTAGATAAGGAGATCGCGCGCATGGCTTTTCAGACATGGCAAGTCGGACTGGATATTCAGAATACGCAGCTCTGCGCTCTCGCTATACAGCGCCGGCGCGGCGGCTGGCAGCTGTGCCGCTGGTGGCAGCAAGGGCTGCCGCAAGATACGTTAAGAAACGGCGTGCTGCAATCTTCGCCTGAATTACAGGTGGCGCTGCGCACGTTGCAAAAGCAGCTGCCGCAGCGCTATTCGCTGCGCGTCGGTCTGCCTGCGCAGCTGGTGCTGCAGCGGCCGCTGGCGCTACCGAGCCAGCATCTGCAGGAGCCTGCGCTGGGACGTTACGTAACGGCGGCGGCGCAGCGGCTCTTTCCGGTCGAGCCGGAAGCGCTGGCGCTCGACTATCGCGCCAGCGAAGCGGACCGCCAGCTTTACGTGACCGCCGCCCGGCAAGAGGTCATCACCCGATGGCTGACGCCGCTGCGGCAGAGCGCGCTGCGACCAGCGGTTTTTGAGCTCACGACCCATGCGCTGGCGCTCGCGGCGCGCGCCGCAGGCCTGAATGATGACGCCGCGCTGCTGATCGGTCACGACGCGCAGTGGCTCTGGTACAGCCGCGCCAGCGAGAACGTGGTCGGCAGCGCCAGTATAGAGACCGCGCCCGAGGAGGTGAGGCAGCGCTGTTTCCCGCAGGCCAGCGCGCTGTTCGGCTGCGCGCCGTCGCCCTGTCTGCTGCCCAAGGCCTTCTTCTCTTTTTCACCGTTTAGCCTGTTCACTTATCGCCAGCCGCCGCTGCCCCAGCAGGAAGCGGCGTTTTGCATTGCCGCCGGGCTGGCGCTGCGTCCAGAGGATAGCTGATGATCGCGGTGAATATGCTGCCGTGGCGGTATGCGCGTCTGCGCCGCCAGCGGCGCGCCGTGCTGGCGCTGACGGCGACGCTGCTGCTGGCGCTGACGCTGACGGCGGCATTCGCGCGATGGCGTCTTGAGCGCGTCAGCCAGCATCTGCTCAGCGCCCAGAGCGAGACGCATCACGCGCTGACGGCGATGGCGCAGCGGATTAGCCAGCGGCGCGAACTGCAGCAGCAGCTGGCGGTGCAGCAGGCAACGTGGCGGCGCGCGCAGCGTCACGTCGACGACCTGATGCGCTGGCACCGGTTCTGGCAGGCGCTGCCGCTGCTTTTGCCGCAGCCGGTCTGGCTGGAGCGCGTAGAGAAAATGCCGACGCAGCTGCGCATTGAGGGGCGCGCGCAGGAGGTGCGGGCGATAGGCGAACTGCGGCGGCGTCTTGACGAGGCGGCGCTCGTCGCCAGGGTGCGGCAGGGCAACGTTGAGCGCCAGCCGAACGGCGTCTATCGCTTTACGCTGTACGCGCATCTTGAGGAGATGGCGGATGAATAGCGCGCTGGAGCGCTGGCTGCATCTGCCGCTGCGCCAACAGATCGGCATAGTAGCGGCGTGCTTTGCCGCAGCGACGCTGGCGCTCTGGCTACTGCTTTTGCGGCCGCAGCAGTTAGCGCAACAGGCGCTGCGCGCCGATATTGCCCGGCTTGAGCAGAAGTATCAGCAGCAGCAGGCGCAGCTTAATGCGCTGCCTGATGAGGCGTTGCTGCGCGCGCAGCTGGCCGATAGCGCGCGTCAGTCTGAGACGTCCTTCCGCGCCGTGCCGCTTGACGCCGTTCTGGCGGCGCGCGGCAGCCAGCTGCTGGCATGGCAGCCCGAAACAGAGCCGCGCACCCTGACGCTGCTGCTGGCGTGGGAGCAGTTCCTGCCGCTGTTTGCCGAGCTGGCGCGCACCACCGTCTCGTTTCCGACACGTTTTCTGCTGGAGGCGCGGCAGGGAAAGGTGCAGGCAACGCTCTGGCTGGAGAGCGACGATGCGCGCTAAGTGGCTGCTGCTCTGGCTGGCGGCGGCCACGCTTTATGCCGCGCCGCGCGATCCGTTTCAGCCGCCGCCGGAGATCCGGTGTGAGCCGCCAGCCGCGCTAACCGGCTGGCGGCTGCAGGGGGTGCTGGGGCGTGCGCCGCGCCTGCGTGCCTGGCTGACCTCCCCACAGGGGGAGATCATCAAAATCGCGGCAGCGGAGCGCCTTCCGCTGCCAGGCTGGCGACTAAGCGCGATGGCGCCTCGCAGCCTGACGCTCACCGCAGGCAGCGGCTGTGCGCCGCAGTTCGTCACTCTTTCTCTTATAGGAAGCGCCCATGCTCAGGATGACACTCTTACTGCTGGCGAGCCTTTGGCTCGCGCCCGTCCAGGCCACTGACAATCTCAACGACGATAGAGAGGGCCAGCGGCTCAGCCTCAACTTCGACGACGCGCCGGTCGAGCGTATTCTGCAGGCGCTGGCGGATTATCAGCATGTGAATCTGTTAATCGCGCCAGGCGTGGAGGGCCGGCTGTCGCTGCGCCTCGACGACCTGCCCTGGCGGCAGGCGCTGTCGCTGGTGACGCGGCTGGCAGAGCTTACCGTGGTGGAAGAGGAGAATGTGCTGCTGGTTTACCCTGACAGCTGGCGCCAGCTAAAAGAGCAGCAGGCGCAGGCGGTCAGCGCGCAGCAGGAGCCGCTGGCGCTGCGCGCCGTCACGCTGCGCTACGCCAGTGCGACGGAGGTTTACCGCAGCTTTCAGGGCGAGCGGCAGGCGCTGATGACGCCGCGCGGCAGCGTCACCCTCGACGCGCGCGCCAACGCGCTGCTGCTGCGCGATACGCCAGCGGCGCTCAGCGATGCCGAACGCTGGCTGCGGGCGCTGGATGTGCCGCTCGAACAGGTAGAGCTGGCGGCGCATATCGTCACCATCAGCGAAGAGACGCTGCGGGAGCTCGGCGTGAACTGGAACCTGCCAGCAGGAGCGGACGCCGTAACCGACGCGCTGCGCAATCCCCGGCTGGCGATTCCGCTGGCGGTCAGTTCGCCGGGGATCACCGCAGGCGTGACGCTGGCGCGGGTCGGCGGTCGGCTGCTCGATCTGGAACTCAGCGCGCTGGAGCAGGAGAACCAGGTCGAGATTATCGCCAGCCCGCGTCTCTTCACCTCGCACCAGCAAAAAGCGATGATCAAACAGGGCAGCGAAATTCCCTATGAGGTGTCGGCGGGTAACAGTGGCGCAACCACGATCGAATTTAAAGAGGCGGTGCTGGGCATGGAGGTCACGCCCAATGTGCTGGGCAACGGGCGTATCCAGTTAAAAATCCGCATCAGCCAGAACGTGCCGGGCCGCGTGGTGCAGAGCGGCGACAGCAGCGTCCTCTCTATTGATAAGCAGGAGATGGAAACCCAGGTCACGCTGAAAGATGGCGAAACGCTGGCGCTGGGCGGCATTTTTCAGCAGCAGCGCAGCCAGGGCGAAAGTCGCGTGCCGGTGCTGGGTCAAATCCCGCTGCTGGGCGCGCTGTTTCGCCATCAGACCGCGGAAAATAAAAAACGCGAGCTGGTCATCTTCATTACGCCGCGATTGGTCAGGGAAGCAGCGCTTTCCGCCGGATAAACCGGAAAATGCGCTCCCCAGTGCCAACTGCGTTGACGCAGGACAGGAATTAGCTTACAAGGTTTAGCGATTTTTAGAACGCTGTAACCGTCCCGACGGCGCGTATCCGTCAGGGTCAGATATCTCTTCTGTAGGCGGCGCGTAAAAAGCGCAGCGCTAATGCGCATCGTTTCGCATATCGCACACCGGCCCCGCGAGGGGAATGCCGGAGGGCGATTTATTCGGTTGCCAAACGCCCTTGAGTGTTGAGATAATTTTTCGTCTGACTCTTGCTAACGCTCATGAGGTCTCAGTTCCTGTCCCGCCAGCGATATCGCTGAACGCGGGGTATCATCAACGAATTCTTAGTAATACCGACAAAATGGCAGAGAAACGCAATATCTTTCTGGTTGGGCCGATGGGTGCCGGCAAAAGCACTATTGGTCGTCAGTTAGCTCAGCAACTCAATATGGAATTTTTCGATTCCGATCAGGAAATTGAGCGACGTACCGGAGCGGATGTGGGCTGGGTATTTGACGTCGAGGGCGAAGCTGGATTTCGTGACCGCGAAGAAAAAATCATTAACGAGCTGACCGAAAAGCAGGGCATTGTCCTGGCGACCGGCGGCGGTTCCGTCAAATCTCGAGAAACACGCAATCGTCTCTCCGCCCGCGGCGTCGTGGTCTATCTTGAAACCACCATCGAGAAACAGCTGGCACGCACGCAACGCGATAAAAAGCGTCCGCTGCTGCAGGTTGATTCGCCGCCGCGTGAAGTGCTTGAAGCGCTGGCGGGCGAGCGCAACCCGCTCTATGAAGAGATCGCGGATATCACCATTCGTACTGACGATCAAAGTGCGAAAGTGGTGGCCAACCAGATTATCCACATGTTGGAAAAAAACTGATCTAACGCCGAAAGGCTCAGTAACAGGTATCGAGCATCATGGAGAAGATCACCGTCTCACTGGGAGAGCGTAGCTATCCCATCACCATTGCCGCCGGACTGTTCAAGGATCCGGCTTCTTTTTGGCCGCTAAAAGCGGGCGATAATGCAATGCTGGTCACCAACCAGACGCTGGAGCCGCTCTATCTTGATCGGCTTTCGGCGCGGCTAACGGCCGCAGGCGTTAAAGTGGACCAGGTGATTCTACCCGACGGCGAGCAGTACAAAACGCTGGCCGTGATGGATGATGTCTTTACCGCGTTGCTACAAAAGCCGCACGGTCGCGACACCACGCTTATCGCGCTGGGTGGCGGCGTGATCGGCGATCTTACCGGCTTTGCGGCCGCCAGCTATCAGCGCGGCGTGCGCTTTATTCAGGTGCCCACCACGCTGCTGTCGCAGGTCGATTCTTCGGTTGGCGGCAAAACGGCCGTCAACCATCCGTTAGGCAAAAACATGATCGGCGCCTTCTACCAGCCTGCTTCGGTGGTGATCGATACCGACTGTCTGCGCACGCTGCCGCCGCGCGAGCTTGCTTCAGGTCTGGCGGAAGTGATCAAATACGGCATCATTCTGGACGGCGAGTTCTTTAGCTGGCTGGAGCAAAATCTCGATGCGCTGCTGGCGCTGGATGAACAGGCGACTGCCTGGTGCATTCGCCGCTGCTGCGAGCTTAAAGCGGAGGTTGTCGCGGCCGACGAGCACGAACATGGTCAGCGCGCGCTGCTGAACTTGGGGCATACCTTCGGCCACGCTATCGAAGCGCATATGGGCTACGGCAACTGGCTGCACGGCGAAGCGGTCGCGGCGGGCATGGTCATGGCGGCGCGCACGGCGCAGCGTCTGGGCCAGTTCAGCGAGGCCGACACGCAGCGGATTATCACACTGCTGCAGCGCGCGGGTCTGCCGGTGCACGGCCCGGAAAGCATGACGGCGGAAGCGTATCTGCCGCATATGCTGCGCGACAAAAAGGTGCTGGCAGGCGAGCTGCGGCTGGTGCTGCCGCTGGCGTTAGGCCGCTCCGAAGTGCGTGGCGGCGTGGCGCATGATATGGTGCTGGCTGCGATTAACGACTGTCAGAAACCCTGAACATAAGCAGTTAAGTGGTGACGCGGCGCGCGGGGTGCGCATGGCCGAATGCCGCTTTACGGAGGAGGCAAAATGGATGAGTTTAAACCGGAAGACGAGTTAAAACCTGACGCCAGCGACCGCCGTCCCTCGCGCCCGCGTAAGACGGCTTCCGCCCCTAAAGTGCCGGTTTCGCGCCAGCATATGATGATGGGTATCGGCATTCTGGTGCTGCTGCTGTTGGTGCTCGGCATTGGATCGGCACTGAAAGGCCCGGACGAGAGCAAACCGGCGGCAGGCAAAGAGGCGGCTAACGCGCCGGCATCCGGCGGTAGCAGCGGCGAAAAAAGCATCGATCTTTCCGGCTCGACGCCAATGAGCGGCGGCCAGACGGCGCCGGCTGAAGGCGCGACCGCAAACAGCGCGCCGACCGATAGCACGACATCGCGCGACGTCTCTATGCCCCCAGTCTCCTCTACACCGACCCAGGCGGCGCCGGTAGAAGCGCCCGCCAGTCAGCAGCGCGTCACCCTGCCTGGCGATCTCAACAGCGCGCTGACCAATCAGCAGCAGCAGGTCGACAGCGCCGCACAAGGCGGCAGTTCGCTGCCGACCGCGCCTGCAACCGTCAGCGGCAGCGCCGGCAACGGCAGCATTAGCGCGCCTGCGGCGACGCGCCCGACCACGCAGCGTCCCGCGACGCACACGTCGCGCGAACCGGCACATAAATCGTCGACCGCCAGCCGTCCGACGGCCAGCGAAAGCCGCACCCATACCACGCCAGCGCGTCCTGCTTTTAACGGTGCGACAGGCGGCGGCAGCACGACCGGCAACGGCGCGACAGCGAAATCGGTGCCAGGCGGCAACTACACGCTGCAGCTGAGCGGCGCCTCGCGCGCGGAGAGCCTGAACGCCTGGGCAAAGAAACAGAATCTCAGCGGCTATCACGTCTATAAAACCACTCGCAACGGCCAGCCGTGGTACGTGCTGGTGAGCGGCTCTTACGCCACCTCGGCGGATGCCCGACGCGCCGTTGCCTCGCTGCCCGCAGAAGTTCGCGCGCAGAACCCCTGGGTGAAGCCCGTAAGTCAGGTTAAGAAAGAAGCCAGCCAGTAAACTATGTGGGGCCGGTTAAGCCGGCCCCGTTGATAAGCGCCGTTCTGCTGTCGGTCCGCCACAGCTCCACAATAAGATGTATAACCACGACAGCATGAAGAAAAATCGCGCTTTCCTGAAATGGGCAGGAGGCAAATATCCTCTGATGGAGGATATCCGTCGCCATCTGCCGCAAGGCGACTGTCTGATTGAGCCTTTTGTCGGCGCGGGTTCGGTGTTTCTTAACACCGACTATGAGCGCTACCATCTGGCGGATATCAACAGCGACCTGATCAATCTCTACAACATTGTTAAGCACCGCAGCGCGGCCTTTATTGAGGATGCGCGTCGACTTTTTTCGCCGGAAGGCAATACGTCGGAGTGCTACTACCAGCGCCGCATCGCCTTTAACGCCAGCCGCGACCCCTACGAGCGCGCGTTGCTGTTTCTCTATCTCAACCGTCACGGCTACAACGGCTTATGTCGCTATAATCTGCGCGGCGAGTTCAATGTGCCTTTCGGCCGCTATCGCAAACCTTATTTTCCAGAAGCGGAACTGCTGTGGTTCGCCGAGCGCGCGCAAAAGGCGACCTTTGTCTGCGAATCGTACGATGTTACCCTGACCAATGCGCAGGCGGGTTCGGTGGTCTATTGCGATCCGCCCTACGCGCCGCTGTCGGCAACGGCCAATTTTACGGCTTATCATACCAACAGCTTTAGTATGCGCGAGCAGCAGCATCTGGCGGAGCTGGCGTCACGACTGGCGGTTGAGAGCCGCATACCGGTTCTGATCTCTAATCACGATACCGCTCTGACGCGTCTCTGGTATCAGGATGCAGTATTACACGTGGTGAAAGCGCGGCGTTCTATCAGCCGAAGCATAACGGGTCGCACACAGGTTGACGAACTGCTGGCACTTTACTGCTAGTCTGTTTCGTCCGCGACCAGGCATTACGTCAGCCGCAAGGCTGGCGCACAACATTGGGAGAATCGGATGAAACAATATTTGCTGGCCCCTTCAATCCTGTCGGCGGATTTTGCCCGCCTGGGTGAAGATACCGCAAAAGCGTTAGCCGCCGGCGGCGACGTGGTGCATTTCGACGTGATGGACAATCACTACGTTCCCAATCTGACAATGGGGCCGATGGTGTTGAAAGCGCTGCGCGACTACGGCATTACCGCGCCGATTGATGTGCATCTGATGGTTAAGCCGGTCGATGCGCTGATCCCGGACTTCGCCAAAGCCGGCGCCAGCTATATCACCTTTCATCCCGAAGCGAGCGAGCACGTTGACCGCACGCTGCAGCTGATCAAAGAGCACGGCTGCAAAGCGGGCCTGGTATTCAATCCGGCAACGCCGCTGAGCTATCTCGATTATGTGATGGATAAGCTCGACGTGATTTTGATTATGTCGGTCAATCCGGGCTTCGGCGGCCAGTCCTTTATTCCCGGCACGCTCGATAAGCTGCGCGAAGCGCGCAGGCGCATCGATCACGGCGGCTACAACATTCGTCTGGAAGTGGACGGCGGCGTCAAAATTGACAACATCGCGCAGATTGCCGCCGCCGGTGCCGATATGTTCGTCGCCGGTTCGGCGATTTTCGGCCATCCCGACTACAAGAAAGTGATTGATGAAATGCGTCACGAACTGGAGAAGGTTAATGGCTCATTTCACTGATATACGCGCGCTGGCGTTCGATCTCGACGGAACCCTGGTGCACAGCGCGCCCGGCCTGTCGCAGGCGATTGACCTTGCGCTGGCTGATTTGCAGCTGCCGCCGGCAGGCGTGGAGCGTGCCTCGACCTGGATTGGCAACGGCGCAGACGTGATGATGTCGCGCGCGCTGACCTGGGCGCTGGGTCGGGAGCCGCAGCCCGATCAACAGCGCGACGCGCGCGCCCTGTTCGACAAACACTACGCCGCGACGGTAGAGGCGGGCAGCACGCTGTTTCCGCAGGTAAAAGAGACGCTGCTGGCGCTGCATGCCAAAGGGCTGCCGCTGGCGATCGTCACCAACAAACCGACGCCGTTCGTCGCGCCGCTGCTGGAATCGCTCGGCATCGCCGAGGCGTTTACGCTGGTTGTCGGCGGCGATGACGTTATCGTGAAGAAACCGCATCCGGCCGCGATTTTTCTGGTGCTGGGCCGCTTCGGCGTGCTGCCGAATCAGCTGCTGTTCGTCGGCGATTCACGCAATGATATTCAGGCGGCGCAGGCCGCTGGCGTACCCAATGTCGCCATGACCTACGGCTACAACTACGGCGAACCGATCGCCGACAGCAAGCCTGACCTGACCCTCGACTCTTTTGATGAACTTTTGCCCCTCCTCGGGCTGCACTAATCAGGACACAAGTATGAGCAAACCCATTGTTTTCAGCGGCGCACAGCCGTCCGGCGAACTTACCATTGGCAACTATATGGGTGCGCTGCGTCAGTGGGTGCAGATGCAGGACGATTTCCACTGCATTTACTGCATCGTCGATCTGCACGCTATCACCGTTCGTCAGGATCCGGCGGCGCTGCGCAAGGCGACGCTGGATACGCTGGCGCTCTATCTCGCCTGCGGCATCGATCCCAGCAAGAGCACGATCTTCGTGCAGTCGCACGTGCCGGAACATGCTCAGCTGAGCTGGGTGCTGAACTGTTACGCCTATTTCGGCGAGCTGAGCCGCATGACGCAGTTCAAAGATAAGTCGGCGCGCTATGAAGAGAATATTAACGCAGGCCTGTTCGATTATCCGGTGCTGATGGCAGCAGATATTCTGCTCTACCAGACCAATCAGGTGCCGGTAGGCGAAGATCAGAAGCAGCACCTTGAGCTAAGCCGCGATATCGCGCAGCGCTTTAACGCGCTCTACGGCGATATTTTCCGCGTGCCTGAGCCGTTTATTCCAAAATCGGGCGCGCGCGTGATGTCGCTGCTGGAGCCGACGCGCAAGATGTCTAAGTCGGACGATAACCGCAATAACGTTATCGGCCTGCTGGAAGATCCGAAGTCGGTGGTGAAGAAGATCAAGCGCGCCGTGACCGACTCCGAAGAGCCGCCGGTGGTGCGTTACGACGTCAAAGAGAAAGCGGGCGTCTCGAACCTGCTGGATATCCTTTCCGGCGTTACCGGCAAAACCATCGCCGAGCTGGAAGCGGAGTTCGAAGGCAAGATGTATGGCCACCTGAAAGGCGCGGTGGCGGATGCGGTATCGGGCATGCTCACCGAGCTTCAGGAGCGCTACAACCGCTATCGCAACGACGAAGCCTTCCTCGAGCAGGTGATGCGCGACGGCGCGCAGAGAGCGCGTGAGCGTGCGCAGGAGACGCTGAAGAAGGTGTATGAAGCGATCGGCTTTGTTGCCGCGCCCTGAAACGGTAGCGAAGGGGACTGACATGAACGGCGGGTTTGAACCCGCCGTTTTTATTTCTGCTTTCCGCAGCCAGCCTAAAACCAGCGCAGCCGATCGCGCAGCGACACCACGCTGCCGATAATCATCAGCGACGGACTCTCGACCTGCTGCGCCAGCTCGCTGAGCCGATCCAGCGTGCCGGTCACCACGCGCTGTCGCGTGCTGGTGCCGTTCTCAATCAGCGCCGCTGGCATATCCCCGCGCATGCCGTGACGCATCAGCTGCTGCTGAATATGCGGCGCCTGTGACAGCCCCATATAGAACACCAGCGTCTGCTGCTCAGCGGCCAGCTTCTCCCACTCCAGCGAACTCTTCTGCTGCAGATGGCCGGTCACCAGCCGCACGCTCTGGGCATGATCGCGATGCGTCAGCGGAATGCCGCTGTAGGCCGAGCAGCCTGACGCCGCCGTGATGCCTGGCACCACGCTGAACGGAATATGATGCGCTGCCAGCGCCTCCAGCTCCTCGCCGCCGCGGCCGAAAATAAAGGGATCGCCGCCCTTTAGCCGCACGACGCGCCTGCCGCGCTGCGCCTGCTCCAGCAGCAGCTGATTAATCTGCGCCTGCGGCACGCAGTGGTGTCCGGCGCGCTTGCCGACGAAAATGCGCTCCGCGTCGCGGCGCACCAGGTTAAGGATCTCCTCGGAGACCAGCCGGTCGTAGACAATGACGTCCGCCTGCTGGATCCGCTGCAGTCCTTTCAGCGTCAGCAGCCCCGCGTCGCCCGGCCCGGCACCGACCAGCGTCACCTCGCCCCGAGCGGGCAGCGCCTCGCTGAATAACCCGTCGACCAGCTGCTCCGCGCGCGCGCCTTCGCCGTTGGCCAGCGTCTGCGCCAGCCGATCGCTGGTGAAAAAGCGCTCCCAGAAAAAGCGTCGCTGCGCCATCGAGGCGAAACGCTGCTTAACGCGCGCGCGCAGCGTGCCCGCCAGCGACGCCAGCTGGCCGAGGTGCTGCGGCAGCATCGCCTCGATTTTTTCGCGCAGCAGGCGGGCCAGCACCGGTGCGCAGCCGCCGGAGGAGACCGCCACCATCAGCGGCGAACGGTCGATAATCGACGGCATAATGGCGCTGGCCTGCTCCGGCGCGTCCACCAGATTACAGAAAATACGGCGCGCGTCAGCAGCCTGCGCCACCTGCTGATTCACGGCGTCATCATCGGTAGCGGCGACCACCAGCCAGCACGCATCCAGCCAGGCGTCGTTGAATGCCCCCGGCATCAGCATCAGCTCGCCGCGCTCGGCCCACTGCTGGAACGCTGGGGAAAAGTGCAGTGCGCCGACATGCAGATCGGCGCCGGCGGCCAGCAGCAGCCGCGCTTTGCGTTCGGCGACGTCGCCGCCGCCTACCAGCAGACAGCGTTTGCCCTGCAGGCGACAAAAAAGGGGAAAGTAGTCCATAGCGCATCCTGAAAGCGAGAAGAGGGGCAGGGCGCCGACGCGCGGGGCGTCGGCGGCGTAGCATACATCAGGGCGAGAAGAGGATCAGGCGCAAACCTCGACCTTGCCCGCGTTGACGCGAACGGGATAAGCGGCGACCGAGCGCGACGCATCCTCCATACAGCAGCCGTCGCTGAGGCGAAAACGCTGTTTCTTCAGGGGACTGGCCACCCAGAGGCTGTCCTCATGCTCGGCGATAATGCCACGCGACAGCACGCTGGCCTGGGCAAAGGGATCGATATTGCTGATGGCGAACAGCTCGCCATCGTCGCGCGGCCGAAAAATGGCGATTTGTTGGTTATTTACCAGCGCGCATACGCCGGTAGCGGGCAAAATTTGCTGCAGATCGCAGACGGGCGTCCACTGGCTCATACTTCGCTCTCCTCGATCAGGGTGACGGCGATGCGCTCTTCCGGCCGCGCCGGACGATGCTGACTGCGTTCGGCCACCATCTGCACGTTGGGGTCGCGCAGCGGCGCGTTGATAAAGTGCGCGAAGCGCGCCTGCTGTGCGGGATCGCCTACCGCTTCTTTCCATTCACACCGCGCCTGGGCGCGCAATTCGCTCAGTTCCGTCTCCAGCTTGCTGTTGATGCCCAGCTTGTCGTCAACGATCACGCTGCGCAGATAGCCGATACCGCCCTCCATGCTCTCCAGCCACAGCGAGGTGCGCTGCAGCCGATCGCCGGTGCGGATGTAGAACATCATAAAGCGGTCAAGGTAGGCGATCAGCGTATCGCTATCGAGGTCGGCCGCCAGCAGATCGGCGTGGCGCGGCTTCATGCCGCCGTTGCCGCAGACGTAAAGGTTCCAGCCTTTTTCCGTGGCGATAATGCCGACATCTTTGCCCTGCGCCTCGGCGCATTCGCGCGTGCAGCCCGAGACGCCGAACTTCATTTTGTGCGGCGTGCGGATGCCTTTGTAGCGATTCTCCAGCGCGATGCCGAAGCCGAGGCTGTCGCCAACACCGTAGCGGCACCAGGCGCTGCCGACGCAGGTTTTCGCCATGCGCAGCGCTTTGGCATAGGCCTGGCCGGTTTCAAAGCCCGCGGCGATAAGCTGCGACCAGATAGCGGGCAGATCGTCTTTCTGCGCGCCGAACAGGCCGATGCGCTGCGAACCGGTGATCTTGGTATAGAGGTTGTAGCGTTCGGCGATCTCGCCAATCACCTTCAGACCCTGCGGCGTGATTTCGCCGCCGGGCGAACGCGGGATCACGGAGTAGGTGCCGTCTTTCTGAATATTGCCGAGGAAGAGATCGTTGCTGTCCTGCAGCGGCGTATGCTGCGGCGCCAGCACGAAGTCGTTCCAGCACGACGCCAACAGCGACGCCACCGTGGGTTTGCAGACTTCGCAGCCGTAGCCGGTGCCGTATTTCGCCAGCAGCGCGTCGAAGGTTTTAATCTCCTCGACGCGGATCAGGTGATAGAGCTCCTGACGCGAGTAGGGGAAGTGAGCGCAGAGATGATTGTTAACCTCGATGCCCTGACGGCTCAGCTCGGCGTTCAGCACCTGCGTCACTAGCGGAATGCAGCCGCCGCAGCCGGTACCGGCGCGGGTTTCGCTCTTCAGCGCGGCGACGGTATGGCAGCCGCCCTGGACCGCTTTGATGATGTCGCCTTTGCTGACGTCGAAGCAGGAGCAGATCTGCGCGCTATCCGGCAGCGAATCGACCCCCATTACGGGTTTTTCGCCGCAGCCCGCAGGCAGGATCAGACCTTCTGGATTTTCGGGCAGCGGGATGGCATTGAGCACCAGCTGCAGCAGATTGCCGTAATCGCTGGTATCGCCTACCAGCACCGCGCCAAGCAGGGTTTTGTTATCTTTGCTGACGATCAGGCGTTTGTAGATGGAACGGCTCTCATCCAGCCAGACGTAGCTGCGCGCGCCCGGCGTACGGCCACGCGCGTCGCCGATGCCGCCGACGTCCACGCCGAGCAGCTTGAGTTTGGCGCTCATGTCGGCGCCCTGGAAGGCGCTGTCGCGGCCGGTTAAGGCGTCGCTCGCCACCTGCGCCATTTTATAGCCGGGCGCCACCAGGCCGAAGACGCGGTCCTGCCAGGCGGCGCATTCGCCGATGGCGTAGATCGCCGGATCGCTGGTGCGGCAGCGGTCGTCCACGGCGATGCCGCCGCGCTGGCCGAGCGCCAGACCGCACTGCTTCGCCAGCTTGTCCTGCGGACGAATGCCGGTGGAGAAGACGATAAAGTCCACGTCGAGCGCGGTGTCGTCGGCGAACGCCAGCGTTTTGCCGCCCGCGGCGTGGTGCACGATCTGACGGGTATTTTTGCTGGTGTGCACCTGCACGCCCATCTCTTCGATTTTACGACGCAGCTGCTCGCCACCCTGGACGTCAAGCTGCTCCGCCATCAGCACCGGCGCGAACTCGATCACGTGGGTTTCCACGCCAAGATTTTTCAGCGCGCCAGCGGCTTCCAGGCCGAGCAGGCCGCCGCCGATTACCGCGCCGCGTTTGCTGCGGCGCGCACAGGCTTCAATAGCGTTGAGATCTTCGATGGTGCGATAGACGAAGCAGTCGGCGCCTTCCGCGCCTTTGATCGGCGGGATCCAGGGGTAGGATCCCGTGGCGAAAATCAGCGTGTCGTAGCTCACCGCGCGGCCGGTATTGGAGTGGATCAGCTTCTCTTCGCGGTTGATGGTGATGGCGCGCTCGCCCAGCAGCAGGTTGACCTGATGTTTTTCATAGTAGCCTTCGCGAACCAGAGAGAGTTCTTCGGCGGTATGGTGAGAGAAGTAGGCGGAAAGGTGAACGCGGTCATAGGCGACGCGGGGCTCTTCACAGAAGACGGTTAATGCAAACTGGCCGGGGCCGGCTTTGTCGATTAGCTCCTCAATAAAGCGATGCCCAACCATGCCGTTACCGATAACGACGACATTGTGCTTGCTCATGCTTGCCTCAAAATTGCGGGAATTGAGGCTACAATAGCGCGCCGTTTTTAGCCCATATTGATATACATCAAGCGCCTTTCCGTATACCTATTTTGAGGTGTGTTGCTGTTTATGAAGCATTTTTTGTAAGTTATTCGATTTACTAAAAAAAGGGCGGCCTGCGCCGCCCTCTTCATCAGTGCATCATGTGGCCATGCTGGCGATGTCGGGTGACAAAGCCCAGCAGCACGCACATCACGAACACCACGGCGTAGAGACCGTTCGCCGTCAGCAGCGCGGCATGGACGCCGCCTTGCTTCACAATCGGGCTGGTCACCACGAAGGTCAACATGGTGCCGACCGTGCCGCAGGTGAGAATAAAGTTCACCAGCTTCGGCGAGGAGACTCTGGTCTGCAGCGAGCCGAGCGTAATAATGGTTGTGTAGATGGCGCTGGAGCTGAAGCCCAGGATCATGATCACCCAGCGCAGCATGCTGGCGTCTGTGGTGCTGACGAACCAGTACATCAGCAGCGTCGCCAGACCGGCCAGCACCATCAGGATGCGTTGCAGATCGAAGAAGCGCAGCAGGAAGCTAAAGACCCACATGCCGACCATATAGGCGGTCCAGAAGTTGCCGACCAGCTGGCCCGCGCTGGCGATATCCATGCCCATGGTTTTGGTGGCGTACTCCGGCACCCAGGAGATAAAACCGAGCTGGCCCAGGATGTAGCAGAGCGCGGCCACGGCGAGAAACAGCACGCCGACGCCCCATTTCTCTTTCTCCACCGTCGGGCTGTTTTCCGGTTTGCGCAGCACCGGGAACTCGACGCACAGCGTCAGAATGAAAATGGCGACGTAGATAATCCCGATGCAGACATAGACCCAATACCATGGCAGCGCGCGCGCCAGCAGGATGCCAGCCAGCACTGGAAAGAGCGTGCCGGCCATGCTGAAGAAGGAGTCGGTGAACAGTAGACGCGAACCGCGCTGACGGCCTTCATACAGATGGGTGATCAGGAAGGTGCCGATCGACATGGTGATGCCGCTGACGACGCCCAGCACAAACATGCAGAGCGAGAAGACAGAGAGATCGCGGCTGGTCATCAGGCCCAGCACCGCCAGCACCATCAGAATAAAGCCGAAAATCAGCTGGCGCTTCAGCGGCACGATAACCATCAGCCAGGCGTTCAGAAAGACCGAGACCAGAATGCCAGCGTTAAGGAAGGTAAAGGTATTTCCCATGCTCTCAATCGGCAGCTGAAAATCCTTCGCGATGTCGCCCATGACCATGCCGGTGACGATCACCAGCGCGCCGGTCAGCACGTACGAGAAAAAGCTTATCCAGGTAAGCCCGATACGATTACGATTTGTCATGTTTTGAACCTGTGGAAAACAGAGAGGGCGGCGTAAAACTGTCAGAAAGTGTAAACGGAACTGTGATCTTAATAAATAAAGACTGAAAATCAGTTTTCATATTTCATTCATAATGTGATTTGCGTCACGTAAACGTTTGCGCAGGCGAGAGTGCCAGCTTGAGCAACCCGTGCGTAAATAACGGTAAAAGGCTAGCTCTTGTATTTTATGCTCTTTACAATCAGTGTCGTTAAAAGCTGCTCTCCAAGGTAAGGACTCATTCATGCTTAAACGTACTCTTACAGCGGCGGTCGCCCTGTTTGCGCTCTCATCCGTTTCCGCCTCGGCGCTGGCTGCTAAGGGCGATACGCACGTCCTGTTCACCACGTCCGCCGGTAATATCGAACTCGAACTCAATAATCAAAAAGCGCCGGTTTCGGTGAAAAACTTCGTCGACTACGTCAACAGCGGTTTTTACAACAATACGATTTTTCACCGCGTAATACCGGGCTTTATGGTGCAGGGCGGCGGCTTTACCGCTGATATGCAGCAGAAACAGACCAATGCGCCAATCAAAAACGAAGCGGATAACGGCCTGCGCAACCTGCGCGGCACCATCTCTATGGCGCGCACCGCCGATAAAGACAGCGCTACCAGCCAGTTCTTTCTGAATGTCGCCGATAACGCTTTCCTTGACCACGGCCAACGCGACTTCGGCTATGCGGTTTTTGGTAAAATTGTGAAAGGAATGGACGTGGCGGATAAAATCGCCCAGGTCCCGACTAAAGATGTCGGCCCTTATCAAAATGTGCCGGTAAAACCTGTAGTTATCCTTTCCGCCAAAGTCTTGCCCTGACCTTTAGCGCCGCCATCCCCTGGCGGCCTCGCCTTGCCCGTCTCCGGCAAAGGGAAAATTTGCTCCTATACTCAGCTTCGAGAGTGTGGACAACCCTGAGCAGGAGGCGGCATGGCAAACAAACTCACCGATAAACAGAAAAATACGCTCTGGCAGCAGCGACGCATCGCCAGCTATCAGGCCAGCTGTCGGCTGGATGGCTTAACCCTGGCGGAGCCTGCCAGCGCTTACGAACAGGCTAACGCGGCCGAAGCGCGACTCGATTCGCTGAGGAGGCAGTATGGTGCCGAATAGCAGCGTTGCCCGCGATCCCTATCTGTGGCAGAACGACGATGTGCTAAAAAACCGTCTGGATATTCACGACGCCGCGCAACTGCGCAAGGCGGAGCTGGCGTTCAGCGCCGCGCGCCTCGCCACGCTTGAACTAGGACCGGCCACCATCGGCCTGCCTTTCCTGCGCCATATTCACCGCACGCTGTTCCAGGATGTCTACGCCTGGGCGGGCGAGCTGCGCACTATTGATATCTGGCGCGACGACACGCCGTTTTGCCACTTCGAGTACATCGAAAAAGAGGGCAATGCGCTGATGGACGCGCTGGAAGAGGAAGAGGGACTGCGCAATCTGGAAGAGGCGGATTTTGCGGCGCGTATCGCGCACTACTACTGCGAAATCGCGATGCTGCATCCGTTCCGCGCAGGCAACGGCCGTACCCAGCGCATCTTCTTCGAGCAGCTGGCGCTGCACGCCGGCTATTTTCTCGACTGGCAGAAGGTTGAGCCAGCAGAGTGGCACCAGGCCAGTCAGGCGGGTGCAGACGGCGATCTGGCGCCGCTGGAGGCGCTCTTTGCCCGCGTCGTGAGTCGCGCCAGCCTGTAAAACGCGTAGAATAGCAGCGGTTTTCTCAGTCAGGACGGACTATGCTGCTGCTTATCGACAACTATGATTCCTTTACCTGGAATCTTTATCAATACTTCTGCGAGCTTGGCGCGCAGGTGCGCGTAGTACGCAACGACGCCATCACGCTGGAAGAGATGGCGGCGCTGCCGCTGTCGCATCTGGTGATTTCGCCAGGGCCCTGTACGCCCGACGAGTCAGGCATTTCGATGGCGGCGATCCGCCACTTTGCCGGGCGCATTCCGGTGCTCGGCGTCTGCCTGGGCCATCAGGCGATCGCCCAGGCCTATGGCGCAAGCATCGTGCGCGCCCGCCAGGCGATGCACGGCAAAACCTCTGCGATTGCCCACAACCAGCGCGGTGTGTTCCGCAACCTTAACCATCCCCTGACCGTGACGCGCTACCACTCTCTGATCGTGGCGTGGGACTCACTGCCTGACGCGTTCGAGATCACCGCCTGGAGCCTGAGAGAGGGCGAACCGGATGAGATTATGGGCTTTCGCCACCGTGAAATGGCGCTGGAAGGGGTGCAGTTTCATCCGGAAAGCATTCTGAGCGAGCAGGGGCACCAGCTGCTGCGTAATTTTCTTGAATCCTGAAGTTATGTTTGCCTTCAGATGATTTATTATGCATATTTTATGATTATTATTTCACTGTGGCTCAATAAATAATCAAAGGTGGTCGTCGATGGCAGCGGAGAAAATTGCGGTAACGCGGGAAACGTTCGATAACGTCATTTTGCCTGTTTATGCACCTGCGCAGTTCGTGCCGGTCAAAGGCAAGGGCAGCCGCGTCTGGGATCAGCAGGGCAAAGAGTATATCGACTTCTCCGGCGGCATCGCCGTCACGGCGCTGGGCCACTGTCATCCGGCGCTGGTCGAGGCGCTGAAAACCCAGGGCGAAACCCTGTGGCATCTGAGCAACGTCTTTACCAACGAGCCAGCGCTGCGCCTTGCCAGCAAGCTCATCGCCGCTACCTTCGCCGATCGCGTCTTCTTCGCCAACTCCGGCGCGGAAGCGAACGAGGCCGCTTTCAAGCTGGCGCGCTACTACGCCTGCCAGCGCCACAGCCCGTTCAAAAGTAAAATCATCGCTTTCCACAACGCGTTTCACGGCCGCACGCTGTTTACCGTTTCCGTCGGCGGACAGCCGAAATATTCTGACGGCTTTGGGCCAAAACCGGCGGATATCGTGCACGTTCCTTTCAACGATCTTGAGGCGGTAAAAGCGGTTATTGACGATCATACCTGCGCCATCGTGGTCGAGCCGATTCAGGGCGAGGGCGGCGTAATGCCCGCGACGCCAGAGTTTATGCAGGGGCTGCGCGCGCTGTGCGATAAGCATCAGGCGCTGCTGGTGCTGGACGAGGTGCAGAGCGGCATGGGGCGCAGCGGCAAGCTCTTCGCCTGTGAGCACTACGGCGTGACGCCGGATATTCTTACCACCGCCAAAGCGCTGGGCGGCGGTTTCCCGGTCAGCGCCATGCTGACCACTCACGAGATCGCCTCAACCATGTCGCCGGGCGTACACGGCACCACCTATGGCGGCAATCCACTCGCCTGCGCGGTTGCGGAAGCGGCGCTGGACGTGATCAATACGCCGGAGGTGCTGGAAGGCGTTCAGGCGCGTCGCGAGCAGTTCGTCGCCGCGCTAAAGGCGCTCGACGCGAAGCGGGATCTCTTTTCGGAGATTCGCGGCAAAGGGCTGCTGATCGGCGCGGCGCTAAAGCCGCAGCACGCCGGTAAGGCGCGCGACATCCTTAACGCCGCCGCGGCGGAAGGCGTGATGGTGCTGGTGGCGGGCACCGACGTGATCCGTTTCGCGCCGTCGCTGGTGATTGAGCCCACCGATATCGAAGAGGGCATGGCGCGCTTCGCCCGTGCGGTAGAACGCGCGCTGACCGCCTGACTATCCTTTCCGCAAATGTCTGATGAGCCAGCGGCCATGGTGCGGCCGCTGGCTCCACGCCAGCGACGAGATGGTATGCATCACGTTAAGATGCTCCAGAATGCGCTTCACATGCTGCTCCAGAATCGTCGTCGGCCCTTCATCCAGGTTCTCTACGCCCGCCATCACGTTAGTTTGCGATCCCGGTCCGTCATACTCCAGCCGCTGCTGGCAGCGCTGCAGCGCCACTTCACACGACTGCAGATAGCGCTGCGCCAGGTCCGGCGTCAGCATGGTGTGCTCGCGGGCGAGGATGGTCATGGCGTTGATATGCTCGACGATAAACTGGCTGTGCGTCACCCACAGGCGCATATCTTTCAGGTACTGGGCGTTGAAGCCCGGCTCCTGCATCGCTTGGTTGAGCGAGTTGAAGAGCGCGTTATGCGCCTGATTGACCTGCATGCGCTGCCAGGCCAGCTTCTTCGCCTCCTGCTCCGGCCCCAGCAGCAGCCGCAGCGCATCCTGATAGGTTTCCAGCGCGTCGTGGGCGTTTTGACGCAGCAGCCCGCTCTGCCACTGCGGCCACAGCCACAGCATACCGCCGAAGGCGATCAGGCAGCCCATTAGCGTGTCCATCAGACGCGGCAGCAAGAACTGCGCGCCGTTCAGCGACAATAGCTGCAGCGAATAAACCGCCGTCACGGTAAAGCCGATCATCGACCAGCCGTAATATTTACGCGTCACCAGATAACTCACCAGCGTCACTATCAGCATAAACAGCAGCACCAGCGATTCCGGCACCGCGAAACGCAGCGAGGCGGCGGCGATCGCCAGGCCGGCAAAGGTACCCAGCGCCCGGTGCTGGATGCGCACCCGCGTGGCGCTGTAGCCGTTCTGGCTGACGAACATAATGGTCATCAGGATCCAGTAGGGTTTGGGAATATCGAACAGCAGCGCCAGCGCGCTGCCGAACATCAGCATCACGGCGAAGCGCGCCGCGGTGCGCAGCGCGGCGGACTTCAGCGAAAGATAGCTGCGCAGCGCGGGCAGCAGCGGCAGGCGGCGCTGGCGATCGGTCATCAGGTCACGCTGATAGAGCGGTTTTTGCGTGCGCAGCACGCGCGCGATGCGGCTGAAGTGGTAGTAGCAGAAGTGGCCCACGGGATTGTCGGGATGCTGACGGGCGATCTTCTCCAGCGCGCCGAGCGGCTTCTCCATATCGAAACGACTCGGCAACTGATGATAAAGAATGGCGTCGGCCAGCGCGCGCAGCCGCGCCGAGATGATTTTGGCGTTCCAGCGGATCACCGCTTCCGCATGGCTGCGCTCCACCAGCTTCTGCACCTCTTCCGGCTGATGCAGGCTGACGGAGATATGCTCCTGCAGGTCGAGCGCCACCTGAAACGCGCGCGTCAGCCGCTTGTGGCTATTGTCGCGGCTGGCGGAGAGCATATGCATCTGCTGATAACAGGTATTGATCAGATCGACCGCTTTCTGCTGGCGCGCCAGCAGCGGCGGCAGCGCCTTTTCCGGGTCGGTAAGCTGGGTCAGCAGGGTATATTTCGCGTCGCAGTAGTCCGCCAGCTCGCGGTAGATCAGGCTCAGGGTTTCGCGCATCGGCTGCTCTTTCCAGAGCCAGAACCAGAACCAGTTAAAGAGTCCGTACCAGAGCGTGCCGCCGATATAGAGCAGCGGTGGCACATAGATTGGCATGCGGCCAATCAGGCTCAGGGTAAAGATGGCCGCCACCAGCGTGCCGGAGAGTAGACGGCCGTGCAGCGGGCTGATTTCGCCGGTGACGCCCAGCAGCAGCGGCAGGGCAAAGAGCACCGCAGGCAGCGGCACCCCTTTCAGGGTTAAAAGCTGGATCAGAAAGCTGCCGAGCGCGAACAGCGAGCCGCCGACGATGAGACGTTTGAAGAAGCGTTTATGGGGCGTATCCAGGCCCGCGACGTTGCAGCAGGCGGGAACCAGAGAGAAGAGCAGCCCTTTTTGCAGATCGCCGAATAACCAGCCGAGCGCCACCGGAATGCAGAGCACCAGCGTCTGCCGCAGGGCATAGTTAACTTCGGGGTGATAGATGATTCGGCGCCACATCACTTCACTAAAAGCAGTAGCGGCGTAACGGTGACATCACGCCGTGTATGAGAGGAAATCAGCGGGTGCCGTAAACGACAATGGTTTTGCCGTGTGCGGAAATCAGATTCTGGTCTTCCAACATTTTCAAAATGCGGCCCACGGTTTCGCGCGAGCAACCAACGATTTGGCCAATTTCCTGACGAGTAATTTTGATTTGCATGCCGTCGGGATGCGTCATGGCGTCTGGCTGCTTCGCCAGGTTAAGCAGGGTTTGTGCAATACGTCCGGTCACGTCGAGGAAAGCTAAATTGCCCACTTTTTCCGATGTAACCTGCAGACGGCGAGCCATCTGCGAAGAGAGACGCATTAAAATATCCGGATTCACCTGGATAAGCTGGCGGAATTTCTTGTAGGAAATTTCCGCTACTTCGCACGCGGTTTTCGCACGTACCCAGGCGCTGCGCTCCTGACCTTCTTCAAACAGGCCAAGTTCACCGATAAAATCACCCTGATTCAGGTAAGAGAGGATCATCTCTTTGCCCTCTTCATCTTTGATCAGCACCGCAACGGAACCTTTCACGATGTAGTAGAGGGTTTCAGCCTTCTCACCCTGATGAATCAGCGTACTTTTGGATGGATATTTGTGAATATGGCAATGGGACAGGAACCATTCGAGTGTAGGGTCTGTTTGCGGTTTGCCGAGAACCATTCGCTATTATCCTCTATTGTAATCGTGCCCAAAACGCGGGGGGATTAATCCCTGCCAGGCGATGAAAGCTTCAAGCGTTTCTCCTGAAGGAGATTATTCGGGCCTTATTTTGCGCCAGGCGCTTGATGTGTCCCGTCTTCGTCCTTAACAGAACGAACTATTTTCAGCACTGTTTGTAGCACAGCTTTTGCCGACTGTCTTCTGTTGTCTCGCTTCAGCAGAGGGGGGATTACTCTGGATTGCTGTTTGTCAGGCGAACGCGTACTCTGGCGGCAAACGGGCTATTCTTGAGGTGGAAACATGCAGGCAAGAGTGAAGTGGGTCGAAGGATTAACCTTTCTCGGTGAGTCGTCGTCAGGGCATCAGATCCTGATGGACGGCAACTCGGGCGATAAAGCGCCCAGTCCGATGGAGATGGTGCTGATGGCCGCGGGCGGCTGCAGCGCCATCGACGTGGTCTCTATTTTGCAAAAAGGCCGTAACGATGTGGTGGACTGCGAGGTGAAACTGACCTCGGAGCGTCGTGAAGAGGCGCCGCGCCTGTTTACCCATATCAATCTGCATTTCGTGGTGACCGGCAAGGCGCTGAGCGATAAAGCGGTGGCGCGCGCGGTGGATCTCTCGGCGGAGAAGTACTGTTCGGTGGCGTTAATGCTGGGCAAGGGCGTAGAGATGACCCACAGCTACGAAGTGGTCGCGCTGTAAAACGTAAACTTTTTGGCAAGGTGCTCACGCGGGTGAGAGGGGCCGATCGCAACGTCGCTCAAGGCATCCATGCTCGCTCGGCCCGCGACATCCCTGTCGCGGGACGCTTTGCTCTTCTGCCCATCTCGCCCGCGTTTTACGCTTATGAGCCGTCTACTCATTGTTTGGTCAGGCGATCTGTTTGCCTTCCATCAGCCGCTGCACCAGCGGCGCCATAATCAGCTCCATCGCCAGCCCCATCTTGCCGCCCGGCACCACCAGCGTATTGATATGCGAAATAAACGAGCCCTGCAGCATCGCCAGCAGGTAAGGGAAGTCGATATTCTCCAGCCCGCGAAAGTGAATGACCACGAAGCTCTCGTCCAGCGACGGGATTTCGCGCGCGGCGAACGGATTGGAGGTATCCACGGTCGGGACGCGCTGGAAGTTAAGATGGGTGCGCGAAAACTGCGGCGTAATGAAGTTAATGTAATCCTCCATTGAGCGCACCACCGAGTCCATCACCGCCTCGCGCGAGTGGCCGCGCTCGCTGGTGTCGCGCACCAGCTTCTGGATCCACTCCAGGTTGACGATCGGCACCACACCCACCAGCAGATCGACCTTTTCCGCCACATTATGCTGCTGCGTCACCACGCCGCCGTGTAGCCCTTCGTAAAACAGCACGTCGGTATTGTCCGGCAGCGGCTGCCACGGCGTAAACGTGCCCGGCACCTGATTCCAGGGCACCGCTTCGTCGTAGGTGTGCAGATATTTGCGCGACTGGCCTTTGCCCGTATTGCCGTAGTCGATAAAGGTCTGTTCAAGCAGGCCAAAGTCGTTGGCTTCCGGGCCGAAATAGCTAACGTGACGTCCTAAATCACGCGCCTTGCGGATAGCCATATCCATTTCCGGCCGCGTATAGCGGTGGAAGCTGTCGCCCTCCAGCTCGGCGGCGTGCAGATTGAGCTGCTGGAAAATTTTACGAAACGCCAGGCTGGTGGTGGTGGTGCCGGCACCGCTGGAGCCGGTTACCGCAATAATCGGGTGTCGTGCTGACATGGAAAAACTCCCTGTGAAGTCGGGCGATGAGCATTGTTAACACGAAAAGCGCGTTGGCGCATCAGCCGCGGAATTCGCTGCGCGGCATGATGTTGATGGTTTCATGCAGTTCCGACCAGACCAGCACCACGTCGCCGCGCTCCAGCTGGCGGCGCACGTCCGCCACCTTTTGCGCCAGGCTGCGCTCCTGCTCGCCATAGTCGGTGCCTTCGCGCAGCACAAAGGCTTCAATCAGGTTGGTCAGGGTATCGGGATCGAGCTGTTGCCAGGGAATAATCATGATGAGAGCCACTGTGTAAGCCACTGCGGCACACGCTGCTCAAGCCACATCTGCGGTTGACGCAGCGTGCCGCCGACAAAGCCAACGTGTCCGCCATAGGGCGTGAGTTGATAGGTCGTACTGGCTGAGAGCCGATCCGGCTGTGGGATCACCTCGTCAGTCATAAAAGGATCGTCTTTCGCGTGGATGATCAGCAAGGGTTTGCGCACATTTTTCAGCAGCGGCATAGCGCTAGCGCGACGGTAGTAGTCGCCCGCGTCAAGAAAGCCGTGGGCGCGGGCGGTAATGGCGTCGTCAAAGTCGCGCAGGCGACGCAGCGCCCTGAGCTGCGGCAGATCCACCGGCAGCGTGCCCGGCCAGGCGCGCAGCTTGCGCTCGGCGTTCTTTTTCAGCTGATCGAGCAGATAGCGCTGATAAAAGCGTGAAAAGCCCTGTTCCAGCTTCAGGCTGCACGGCTCCAGCAGCAGCGGCGCCGAGACGATGACCCCGGCGTCGAGCGGCGCGGCGTCGCCCAGCCTGCCGAGCAGGCAGCCCAGCATATTGCCGCCGAGCGAGACGCCCACCGCAGCGGTTGGCACATCGCCCCAGCGCGTTTTCAGCCAGCGCAGAAAAAAGGCGGCGTCTTCGGTTTCGCCGGAGTGATAGATGCGATGCAGGCGATTCGGCTCGCCGCTGCAGCCGCGAAAGTGCATCACCACGCCGAGCCAGCCCTGACGCTGGCAGGCGTGCATCAGCCCGTGAGCGTAAGGACTATGGAAGTTGCCTTCAAGGCCGTGAAACAGCACCACGCGCGGCTTATGGCTCGCCTGCTGCGGCTCTTCGCTCCAGGCGAGATCGACGAAGTCGCCGTCCGGCAGGTCGAGGCGCTGCCAGTGCGGACGTAGCAGCAGGCGACGGCGCACCAGACGCGGCAGCACCGTCTGCAGATGCGGATTGCGCAGGGCGCGCGGCGGCATAAAGCTCGCCGCTGCCTCAGGAGGAAAATTCATATCGCCAGCACTTGTCTGATTCATATCACACTGTTAGCTTCGTTAGGCTTGTTGCGAATCTGGGGGTAAGGAGCGCCCGTTCATGGAACTGAGCCTGTTTTTCTCAATGTTGGGTTTTCTCTGGGTCGCTGCTATCACGCCAGGGCCTAATAATATGTTACTCACCGCGTCAGGCGCCAATTTCGGCTTCTGGCGCACGGTGCCGCTCATGATCGGCATTATGATCGGCATGCAGCTGATGCTGCTAATGGTGGCGTTCGGCGTCGGCAGCCTGATCCTGCTCTATCCCGCGCTACACCTTATCCTGAAGATTGCCGGTAGTCTTTATCTGCTCTGGCTGGCGTGGAAAATCGCCACCGCCGCCTATGAAGAGCTGGAAACCGGCGACGCACCGCCAAAACCGATGCCGTTCTGGCAGGGCGGCCTGCTGCAGCTGATCAATCCAAAAGCCTGGCTGATGGCGCTGGGGGCGATCGCCAGCTTCAGCCTTGCCGGCTCCGCCTATCTGCACTCGGTGACGGCCATCAGCTTTGGTATGTTCCTGGTTAACCTGGTGGCGGGCATTATCTGGATCGGCTTCGGCGCGATGATCGGCCGCATCCTGCGCAGCCGCCGCGCCTGGACCCTTTTTAACCTGGCAATGGGCCTGCTGACCGCCGCCTGCGTGTTGCTGATCTGGCGCTGAGCTAGCTGGAGGCGCGCTCAACGCGCGTCCAGGGCAGCACTTCGCGCACGACGGGCGACGCCGGACGACGAATGCGCTGCAGCAAAAGCTGCACGCTGCGCGCGCCTAACTGATACATCGGCTGTTCGACGGTGGTCAGCGGCGGGTTGAGGCTGCTGGTGAAGGGGATGCCGTCAAAGCCGACGACGGCGAGATCTTCCGGCACGCGCAGACCCGCCTCCCGCGCGGCGTGCACCACGCCTACCGCCAGCACGTCCGATACCGCCAGCACCGCATCCGGCGGTTCGGGCTGCTGCAAAAGCTGACGCAGCGCCTGGCTGCCCGCCTCGCATGAAATTTCCTTTGCATAAGCGACGCCGCGCCACGGCAGCGCCAGCTGATCCAGACCTGCACGATAGCCCGCCTCCCGCTGGTGTGAATAGAGGTAACGCATATCGCTGTTTACCAGCCCGATACGGCGGCGGCCTTTGCCTGCCAGATAGCGTACCGTCTCCTGCGCCGCATGGCGGTTGTCGATAGCGACGGATGAGGCCGGTATAGCGGGATCGTATTCTGCGCACTGCACCCAGGGCGCGTCGCCGATAAGGGCGGCAATATCCTGCAACCCGGATGCCGCATCCATGGTGATGACGCCATCCACCACTTTGCCGCTTAGCAGGCCGAGCCAGGCAGATTCGCGCCGCAGCTGTGAGGCGGAGTTGCAGAGCAGAATATGGTAGCCCTGCGCCTCCGCTTCCGCTTCGATACCCTGCACCACGCGCGAGCAGAAAGGATTGGTAATATCGGAGATCAGCACCAGCAGCATATGGCTCTGGGCGGTGCGCAGCTGGCGCGCCAGCAAATTGGGCTGATAGTCGCTGGCGGAGATCGCCGCCAGCACCCGATCGCGCGTATCCGCTTTTACCCCTGGATGCGCGTTAAGCACGCGGGATACCGTTGCTTTTGATACGCCCGCCAGCAGCGCGACCTTCTCGATGGATATGTTGCCGCAACCCTTTTTTTATCGGTTTACCGTAGAGCCCTATCAATAGCACAGCGGCAATGTGAGCGCCTGCCATTTTGTCTGAATAATGGCGCATCTATTGTCAGATTTTGCATCAGCTTTACCGATCATGACCTAAGAACATCTGTTTATTAAGAATAATTTTTAATTCCTTTATGAAATCATCGCCGCTGGCGACACTGCGCCCATCATCAAATCCCGGCGGAGTGCGACCCCATGGCAGTAAAAAAACCCTTAACGATTCTGGCCGCAGCGCTTTCGCTGCTGGTCTTTCAGGCGCAGGCCGTCAACGTGACGGTGGCGTATCAGACCTCCGCCGAACCGGCAAAAGTCGCGCAGGCGGATAACACCTTCGCCAAAGAGAGCGGCGCGACCGTCGACTGGCGTAAGTTCGACAGCGGAGCGGGCGTGCTGCGCGCGCTGGCGTCGGGCGATGTGCAGATCGGCAATATCGGCTCCAGCCCATTGGCGGTGGCCGCCACCCAGCAGCTGCCGATCGAGGCCTTTTTACTGGCGTCCCAGCTCGGCAACTCCGAAGCGCTGGTGGTGAAAAAAAGCATCAGCGGCCCGAAAGATCTTATTGGCAAGCGCATCGCCGTGCCCTTTATTTCCACCACCCACTACAGCCTGCTGGCGGCGCTGAAACACTGGGGCATCAAGCCGACCGAGGTAAAGCTGGTGAACCTTCAGCCGCCCGCGATTATCGCCGCCTGGCAGCGCGGCGACATCGACGGCGCCTACGTCTGGGCACCCGCCGTCAACCAGCTGGAGAAGGATGGCAAGGTGCTGACCGACTCTTCCCAGGTGGGGCAGTGGGGGTCGCCGACGCTCGACGTCTGGGTGGTGCGCAAAGATTTCGCGAAGGCGCATCCTGAGGTCGTGACCGCCTTTGCCCGCAGCGCCCTTGAGGCGCAGAAACCTTACATCGACAACCCGGATAGATGGCTGAAGCAGCCGGATAACCTGAGCAAGCTGTCGCGCCTGAGCGGCGTGCCGGAAGCGCAGGTAGCGGATCTGGTGAAAGGCAACACCTACCTCACGGCGCAGCAGCAGGTGGAACAGCTGGGCAAACCGGTTAATCAGGCGATCGTCGATACGGCGAAATTCCTGAAGGATCAGGGCAAAGTGCCGCAGGCGAGCGCCGACTACAGCGATTTCGTCACCACCCGCTTTGTCGAGCCGCTGGCAAAACAGTAAGGAGAACCCCATGCTGCGCATCGCTCACCTCAACGCGCGTTATGACGGACGACCCGCGCTGCAGGATATCAACCTGCAGCTGGATAAAGGCGAACTGCTGGTGGCGCTTGGCCCGTCGGGCTGCGGCAAAACCACGCTGCTGAACCTGATCGCCGGCTTTTTACCGGTCGAGTCCGGCAGCATCACGCTGGAGGGGAAAGCCATCAGCGGGCCAGGCGCGGAGCGCGGCGTGGTGTTTCAGCACGAAGGGCTGCTGCCGTGGCGCAACGTGCTGGACAATGTCGCATTCGGCTTGCAGCTTGCGGGCATGGCGCGCGGCGAGCGCAACGCCATCGCGCGGCGGCTGATTAAGCAGGTCGGACTGGAAGGGGCGGAGAACCGTCCCATCTGGCAGCTCTCCGGCGGTCAGCGTCAGCGCGTCGGCATCGCCCGCGCGCTGGCGGCGGATCCCCAGCTGCTGCTGCTCGACGAGCCTTTCGGCGCACTGGACGCCTTTACCCGCGAACAGATGCAGACCCTGCTGCTGACGCTGTGGCGCGACAGCGGCAAGCAAATTTTTCTTATCACGCACGATATTGAAGAGGCGGTGTTTCTCGCCAGCGAACTGCTGCTGCTTTCGCCAGGGCCGGGCCGCATCGTGGAGCGCCTGAAGCTTAACTTTGGCCAGCGTTTCGCCGCTGGCGAACCCTGCCGCGCCATCAAATCCGATCCCGCTTTTATTGCGCAGCGCGAATATGTGCTGAGTCGGGTGTTCGAGCAGCGGGAGGCCTTTGCATGAGCGCGGTGATCAACGACAAAACGACGGCGGCGCGTCGCCGTCTGCGCTGGCCTTTTTCCCGCTCGTTCAGCCTGAGCCTGCTGAGCCTGGCGCTGCTGCTGCTGATCTGGTGGAGCATCACGGCGCTGGGGCTGATTAGTCCGCTGTTCCTGCCTGCGCCGCAGCAGGTATTGAGCAAGCTGCTGCTGATCGCCAGCCCGCAGGGCTTTATGGACGCCACGCTGTGGCAGCACCTCGCCGCCAGCCTGACGCGCATGCTGGTCGCCCTGTTCGCCGCGGCGGCCATCGGCATTCCGGTCGGCATCGCAATGGGTCTGAGTCCGGTGGTGCGCGGCCTGCTTGATCCGCTGATTGAGCTCTACCGCCCCGTGCCGCCGCTTGCCTGTCTGCCGCTGATTGTGATCTGGTTCGGTATCGGCGAAACCTCCAAAATCCTGTTGATCTATCTGGCAATTTTTGCGCCGGTGACGCTCTCAACCCTGGCGGGGGTGCGCAATACCCAGCAGGTGCGCATCCGCGCCGCCCAGTCACTGGGCGCCAGCCGCTGGCAGCTACTGCGCTGGGTGATCCTGCCTGGCGCGCTGCCGGAGATCCTGACCGGCCTGCGCATCGGCCTCGGCGTCGGCTGGTCGACGCTGGTGGCGGCGGAGCT
Source organism: Enterobacter sp. BRE11 (assembly GCF_031844285.1). Classification (NCBI taxonomy): domain Bacteria; kingdom Pseudomonadati; phylum Pseudomonadota; class Gammaproteobacteria; order Enterobacterales; family Enterobacteriaceae; genus Enterobacter; species Enterobacter sp. BRE11. The sequence goes on along the minus strand of NZ_JAUZUX010000007.1, from coordinate 13,280 downwards.
GATCGCCGCAACGCGCGGGCTCGGCTTTATGGTGCAGTCCGCTGGCGAATTTCTGGCGACCGACGTCGTGCTGGCGGGCATCGCGGTTATCGCGCTGATTGCCTTTACCTTAGAACTCGGGCTGCGCGCCCTGCAGCGTCATCTGACGCCCTGGAATGGAGAACATTCATGAACGAAAAGCTGACTATCACCGCGCTCGGCCCCTACATCGGCGCACAGGTGGCGAATCTCGATTTAACCCGGCCGCTCAGCGACGCCCAGTTTGAACAGCTCTATCATGCGCTGCTGCGCCATCAGGTGCTGTTTCTGCGCGACCAGCCGGTTACGCCGCACCAGCAGCGCGCGCTGGCGGCGCGCTTCGGCGACCTGCATATCCATCCGGTTTATCCGCACGCCGACGGGGTAGAGGAGATTATCGTGCTGGATACCCATCGGGATAATCCGCCGGACAATGACAACTGGCACACCGACGTGACCTTTATCAGCACGCCGCCGGCGGTGGCGATTCTGGCGTCGAAGCTGCTGCCTGAGTCAGGCGGCGATACCCTGTGGGCAAGCGGCATCGCAGCCTATGAAGCCCTTTCCGCCCCGATTAAGACGCTGCTGGAGGGGCTGCATGCGGAGCATGACTTCAGAAAATCGTTCCAGGAGTATAAATATCGTCGAACCGAAGAGGAGCATCAGCGCTGGCAGGAGGCGGTAGCGAAACATCCGCCGGTGCAGCATCCGGTGGTGCGCACCCATCCGGTGAGCGAGCGCAAGGCGCTGTTTGTGAATGAGGGATTTACCACGCGGATTGTCGAGCTGAGCGAGAAAGAGAGCCAGGCTGTGCTGGCGCTGCTCTATGCGCATGCGACGAAGCCGGAGTTTCAGGTGCGCTGGCGCTGGCAGCCGAACGACGTGGCGATCTGGGATAACCGTGTGACGCAGCACTATGCGAATGCGGATTATTATCCGGCAAGGCGCGTTATGCACCGGGCGACGGTGCTGGGGGATCAGCCCTTTTAAAACGTCCGTACTGCTTACATTAAAACGTCCGTACCGGGCTGCGACCGTGTTGCCGCGCCGCGCCGCGCTCTTACATTAAAACGTCCGTACCGGGCTGCGACCGCGTTGCTGCGCCGCGCCATAATGCTCACATACGTCAGTATGCTCCGCTTATGGCGCGGCTGGCGCCTTGTCTCGCTCCGGTACGATCGTTTTAAGTCCGTGAAAAGCGAAAAGCGAAAAATCAGGAGGCGAGCATCGCCTCCAGCTGCTCCTGAGCATCCAGCCACGCCATCTCGACCTCTTCCAGCGCCGCTTTGCTCTCTGCCTGACGCTGCAGCGCCGCGGTGAGATCCGCCTTGCGGGATGGATCGTAGATGTCGCCGTCAGCAAGCTGAGCTTCCGCTTCGGTGAGCTGGGTCTGCCATTTCGCCATCTGCTTCTCCAGCTTCTCGATCGCTTTGCGCAGCGGCTGCGTCTGCGCGCGCAGCTCAGCCTCACGACGCTTCTGATCTTTACGCGCATGCGCGCTGTTGCCGTTGTCCTGCTTCGGCGCGGCGTCCGCCTGCGCCTGCTGCTTCTGCAGGTCGCTCAGCCATTGCTGGTAATCCTCCAGATCGCCCGGGAAGATATCGACCTTGCCGTCATGCACCAGGTAAAGATCGTCGGTGGTGGCGCGCAGCAGATGACGATCGTGCGAGACCACCACCAGCGCGCCTTCGAAATCGATCAAGGCTTCGGTCAGCGCCTGGCGCATATCGAGATCGAGGTGGTTGGTTGGCTCGTCGAGCAGCAGCAGGTTAGGGCGCTGCCAGACGATCAGCGCCAGCACCAGCCGCGCCTTTTCGCCGCCGGAGAAGCGCGCTGTCACTTCGCTGACCTTGTCGCCCTGGAAGCCGAAGCCGCCGAGATAGTCGCGCAGCTGCTGCTCCAGCACCTTCGGCGCAATGCGCGCCAGATGCTGCAGCGGTGACTCGTCGCTGCGCAAATACTCCAGCTGATGCTGCGCGAAGTAGCCCAGCTTAATGCCTTTCGCCAGCCCGACCTCGCCGTCGAGCGGGGTCAGTTCACCCGCCAGCAGCTTAATCAGCGTCGATTTGCCTGCGCCGTTGCGGCCCAGCAGGCCGATGCGCGAGCCCGGCACAAGATTGAGCTTGATAGCGTCGAGAATAATGCGCTCGCCGTAGCCTGCGGTGACTTTCTCCATCTTCAGCAACGGGTTCGGCAAACTTTCCGGCGCGCGGAAGCTGAAGCTGAAAGGGTTGTCGACGTGCGCCGGCGCAATCATCTCCATGCGTTCCAGCATCTTGATGCGGCTCTGCGCCTGCTTCGCTTTTGAGGCCTTGGCGCGGAAGCGGTCGATATAGCTTTGCAGATGCGCCACTTTCTCCTGCTGGCTTTCAAACAGCGCCTGCTGCTGCGCCAGTTTGGCGACGCGCTGACGTTCAAACGAGCTGTAGTTGCCGGTGTATTCGTAGAGACTTTCCTGCTCGATATGGATGATTTTATCCACCACCGGATCGAGGAAGTCGCGGTCGTGCGAGATCAGGATCAGCGTGCCTTCGTAGCTTTTTAGCCAGCGCTCCAGCCAGATCACCGCGTCGAGATCGAGGTGGTTAGTGGGTTCGTCGAGCAGCAGCAGATCTGAACGGCAGACCAGCGCCTGCGCAAGGTTAAGGCGCATACGCCAGCCGCCGGAGAAGTCGCTCACCGGACGGTTCAGCTGCTCCTGGCTAAAGCCGAGGCCGTGCAGCAGGCTTGAGGCGCGGGCGTGAATGCTCCACGCCTGAATGGCGTCCAGCTTGCCGTGCAGCAGCGCGATGGCGTTGCCGTCGTTGCGCTGGTTGGCCTCCGCCAGCTGCGCCTCAAGCTCGCGATATTCGCGATCGCCGTCGATAACGTATTCCAGCGCCGGTTTGCTCAGCGCCGGGGTCTCCTGGTTAACCCAGGCCAGCGCCCAGTTGCCGGGAAAGGTCACGCCGCCCGCGTCGCTGGCGATCTCGCCTTTCAACAGCGCCAGCAGGGTCGATTTGCCACAGCCGTTTTTACCCACCAGGCCGACTTTCTGGCCGGGATTGATGGTAGCGGAAGCGTTATCGAGCAGCACGCGGACGCCGCGGCGGATTTGCAGAGAAGAAAAGACAATCATAAGCGCCGTATCGTCAGAATATGTTAATTTACCCACCACATAATTAGAGGGTGTCGCGTCGTGCATGGTAGCGGAAAAGCGCCGCTATGACGACGCTTTGGAAGAGGATAACTATGTCGCAGCCAGCAAAAGTTTTGCTGCTTTATGCCCATCCGGAAACGCAGGAGTCGATAGCGAATCGGGTCCTGCTGCAGTCGGCCCAGAAACAGGAGAACGTCACCGTACACGATCTGTACGCCCACTATCCTGATTTTTTTATCGATATTCACTATGAACAGCAGCTACTGCGCGAACATCAGGTGATCGTTTTCCAGCATCCGCTTTATACCTATAGCTGCCCCGCGCTGCTGAAAGAGTGGCTGGATCGCGTGCTGTCGCGCGGCTTCGCTAACGGTGTCGACGGCAATGCGCTGGAAGGCAAATACTGGCGCAGCGTCATCACCACCGGCGAGCCAGAGGCGGCCTATCAGCAGAGCGGCCTTAACCGCTATTCCATGTCAGACATTATGCGTCCGTTCGAACTTACCGCGCAGATGTGCCGCATGCACTGGATGACGCCGATGATCCTTTACTGGGCGCGGCGACAGCCGAAAGAGGTGATGAGCCACTTTGCCCGCGCCTATGGCGAATGGCTCGCCGCGCCGCTGCCCAACGGAGGTCTCTGATGGAAGGACAAACGCTGCTGACCGCAGGCGTGATCTATCTGGTGGCGGCGGTGCTGATCGTGCCGATTGCCGCGCGTCTCGGCATTGGCGCAGTGCTGGGCTATCTGGTGGCCGGTATCGCTATCGGCCCCTGGGGACTGGGCTTTATCAGCGACGTCGAGGAGATCCTGCACTTCTCGGAGCTGGGCGTAGTGTTCCTGATGTTTATTATCGGGCTGGAGCTGAATCCCTCGAAGCTCTGGGCGTTACGGCGTTCGATTTTCGGCGTCGGCGCGGCGCAGGTGCTGATCTCCGCGGGCATCCTCGGCGTGCTGCTGTGGCTGAGCGACTTTAGCTGGCAGGCCGCGGTGATTGGCGGTATCGGCCTCGCGATGTCCTCGACTGCGATGGCGCTGCAGCTGATGCGAGACAAAGGCATGAACCGCAGCGAAGCTGGGCAGCTCGGCTTTTCGGTGCTGCTGTTCCAGGACCTGGCGGTGATCCCGGCGCTGGCGCTGGTGCCGCTGCTGGCGGGCAGCGACAGTGGCAATATCGACTGGATGAAGATTGGCATGAAGGTGCTGGCCTTCGCTGGCATGCTGGTGGGTGGACGCTACCTGCTGCGGCCGATTTTCCGCTTTATCGCCGCCTCCGGCGTGCGTGAGGTCTTTACCGCCGCCGCGCTGCTGCTGGTGCTGGGCTCGGCGTTGTTCATGGATGCACTCGGACTGTCGATGGCGCTGGGTACCTTTATCGCCGGCATCCTGCTGGCGGAAAGCGAGTACCGCCACGAACTGGAAGTCGCCATCGATCCCTTTAAAGGGCTGCTGCTTGGGCTGTTCTTTATCTCCGTCGGCATGGCGCTTAACCTTGGCGTGCTCTATACCCATATTCTGGCGATCCTGCTCGGCGTACTGATTCTGGTCACGGTGAAGACGCTGGTGCTCTATGTGCTGGCGCGGGTCTACGGCCTGCGCAGCTCGGAGCGTCAGCAGTTCGCCGGCGTGCTGAGCCAGGGCGGCGAATTCGCCTTTGTGCTCTTTTCCGCCGCCTCGTCGGCGCGCCTGTTCGCTGGCGATCAGCTGCCATTACTGCTGGTGACGGTCACGCTGTCGATGATGACCACACCGCTGCTGATGCAGGCGATCGATAAGCTGCTGGCGCGGCGCTTTAATGAAGTGGACGAAGATGGCGAAAAGCCGTTCGTGGAGGATGACCAGCCGCAGGTGATCGTGGTGGGCTTCGGCCGAATGGGGCAGGTGGTGGGCCGCCTGCTGATGGCCAATAATAAAAGGATTACGGTGCTGGAGCGCGACATCAGCGCGGTCAGCCTGATGCGCAAATATGGCTACAAGGTTTACTATGGCGATGCCACCGAGCTGGAGCTGCTGCGCGCCGCCGGTGCGGCCAGCGCGCAGTCGATCGTCATCACCTGCAACGAGCCGGAAGATACCATGGCCATCGTGCATCTCTGTCAGCAGCACTTTCCGCAGCTGGAGATCGTGGCACGAGCGCGCGGACGCGTCGAGGCGCACGAGCTGCTGCAGGCGGGCGTTACGCAGTTCTCGCGTGAAACCTTCTCCAGCGCGCTGGAGCTGGGACGCAAAGCGCTGATTTCGGTCGGTATGCATCCGCACCAGGCACAGCGCGCGCAGCTGCACTTCCGCCGTCTCGATATGCGTATGCTGCGCGAGCTGATGCCGAATCACACCGATAACGCCCAGATCTCCCGCGTGCGCGAGGCGCGGCGCGAGCTGGAGGATATTTTCCAGCGCGAGATGCAGCATGAGAGACGACAGATTGACGACTGGGATGAAGATCAGTAACAGCAAACAGGTTAACGATTATGCGTAAACGATTTATTGCCGGTGCGGTTTGCCCGCACTGTCAGGAAAAAGACACGCTGGCGATGTGGCGAGAAAACAACGTTGACGTCGTGGAGTGCGTAAAGTGCGGACACCAGATGCGCGAGGCGGATAAGCAGGTTCGCGATCAGGTTCGCAGCCAGGAGCAAGTGATCGGTATTTTCCATCCCGAGTAGCGAAATGGCGCAGCTTTTTTTACGCTTAAACTTACAGCGGGATTGAATTCCGATACAATCGGCGCCACTAACGCTGAGGTTAATCGCGTCGCGTAAGAGGCGATCTCAGCCCCGAACCTTTCTGGTTGGTGTTATTGCACGTAAGAATAGACCAATGAGACGGGATCTTAGTTCTCAACGGTTAGGAGATATCATGAAAGTAGCAAAAGACCTGGTGGTGAGCCTGGCCTATCAGGTACGTACAGAAGATGGTGTGTTGGTTGACGAGTCGCCGGTAAGTGCGCCGTTAGACTATCTGCACGGTCATGGTTCCCTGATTTCTGGTCTGGAAAAAGCGCTGGAAAATCACGATGTCGGCGACAAGTTTGACGTGCATATTCCGGCTAACGATGCATACGGCCAGTATGACGATAATCTGGTGCAGCGCGTACCGAAAGACGTCTTTATGGGCGTTGACGAACTGCAGGTTGGCATGCGCTTCCTGGCGGAAACCGATCAGGGTCCGGTTCCGGTCGAAATCACCGAAGTGGAAGATGAGCACGTCGTGGTTGATGGCAACCACATGCTGGCGGGTCAGAACCTGAACTTCAACGTGGAAGTCGTCGCGATCCGCGAAGCGACCCCGGAAGAGCTGGCGCACGGCCACGTTCACGGCGAGCACGGTCACGACCATGACCACGATCATGGCCATGGTCACGATCACGGCAACGGCGGCTGCGGCAGCCACGGCGGTTGCGGCTGCAGCCACTAAGCCACCCCGATTTCAAAGGCCACCTTCGCAGGTGGCTTTTTTTTGCCTTTGCGATCGAAGAATGGGTGAGCAAGCGGCATCGCTGCTCACCCATTCCGGACAGATCAATAATGCGGAGGCGGCGTCTCTTCTGACTGCGAAGCCACCATCGAGGGTGCGGCCGCTTTCAGCTTATCCAGCAGCAGACGCTGCTGCTCGCGCATTTTCGCCATTTCCAGCTCATGCTGCACCACCGTCTGATTAAGCTGATCGATGGTCAGCTCCTGAAAGGCCAGTTTGCTTTCCAGCGCTTCAAGCCGTTGTTCCCACTCTGATTGTTGCATGAGCTCTCCTTATAGTCCGACGCTGCAAATCTCGCATCAGGCGCTGATTCTACGGCTTCCCCCGTAAGAATCACCCGATTTCTTTGCCGCCTCGCCTGTAAAGGGTTGAATAACGCCTTAGCAGCATCATCTCTGATGAAACTTCCTGATGCAAAAAAGGTCGGAGGAGAACCGGGTAATTACGCTGCGGGAGTGTTCGCCGCTGCCGCGTACAGTTATAGTGTGGAGCTTTAGTCCGCAATAATTCCCGAGGTGAGACGCTTCGGTTTTGGAGAAAGGATGAAATCACTGTTTAAAGTCACAATGTTAGCCACCACCATGGCCATCGCGCTGAACGCGCCGCTGGCCATGGCAGCCGAAGCGACCGCAGCGCCTGCTGCGAGCGATGCGGCACCGCAGGCACCGAAAAATGCGGCCTTCAAAAATGAAGACCAGCAATCAGCCTATGCTCTGGGCGCCTCGCTGGGTCGCTACATGGACAACTCCCTGAAGGAACAGGAGAAACTGGGCATCAAGCTGGATAAAGATCAGCTGATCGCTGGCGTTCAGGATGCGTTTGGTGGCAAGAGCAAACTCTCCGATCAAGAGATTGAGCAGACCCTGCAGGCTTTTGAAGGCCGCGTGAAAGGCGCTGCGCAGGCGAAGATGGAAAAAGATGCGAAAGAGAACGCCGATAAAGGCACCGCTTTTGCCGACAAATTTGCCAAAGAGAGCGGCGTGAAGAAAACCGAATCTGGCCTGCTCTATAAAGTAGAGAAAGAAGGCAGCGGTGACGTGCCGAAAGACAGCGATACCGTGGTCGTGAACTACAAAGGCACCCTGATTGACGGCACCGAGTTTGATAACTCCTATACGCGCGGCGAGCCGCTCTCTTTCCGTCTCGACGGCGTGATTCCGGGCTGGACCGAAGGCCTGAAGCACGTGAAGAAAGGCGGCAAAATCAAGCTGGTGATCCCGCCACAGCTCGCCTACGGCAAAAACGGCGTGCCGGGCATTCCGGCCAACTCGACGCTGGTGTTCGATGTTGAACTGCTCGACATCAAGCCAGCACCTAAAGCAGATGAGAAAGCGCAGGCGCCAGCCGCCGACGCGAAAAAATCTCAATAATCTGTCTGCCGCCGCCTTCGGGCGGCGGTTTAATTTCCCGCCTGTGACAAAGCTCTGGCATAAGCGTGCGACATTTGCCAGACTATCCTCTGCATAACTTTCCCAATAAAAAGAGTCTGCCCGCTGCGCTGAGACAGGCTCCAGCCATTTAGGGTAATGTCTTCGATGTCAAATCCATTCAATCCCGGCGAACTGAGCGACTTCGATTTACTGGAGCAGCGTCCCTTCGAGCAGACGGACTACGATATCCTCCGGTCCTATGAGGCGGTGGTCGACGGCCTGGCCATGCTGATTGGTTCGCACTGCGAAATCGTGCTGCATTCGCTGGAAGATCTGAAATGTTCGGCGGTACGCATCGCCAACGGCGAGCATACCGGCCGTAAAGTGGGCTCGCCGATTACCGATCTGGCGCTGCGCATGCTGCACGACATGCATGGTGCGGACAGCAACGTTTCGCGCGCCTATTTCACCCGCGCCAAAAGCGGCGTGCTGATGAAGTCGGTCACCATCGCGATACGTAACCGACAGCAGCGCGTCATTGGGCTGTTGTGCATTAACATGAACCTTGATGTGCCCTTCTCGCAGATTATGTCGACCTTTATGCCGCCGGAGATGCATCAGGTCGATTCGAACGTGAACTTCGCCAGCTCGGTGGAAGATCTGGTGACGCAAACGCTGGAGTTCACCATCGAAGAGGTGAGCGCCGATCGCAATGTCTCTAATAACGCCAAGAATCGTCAGATCGTGCTGAATCTCTATGAGAAGGGCATCTTCGATATCAAAGACGCGATCAACCAGGTCGCGGATCGCCTCAATATCTCTAAGCACACCGTCTATCTCTATATTCGCCAGTTCAAGAACGGCGATTTCCAGGGGCAGGAGCGCTAATGCGCTATACCCTGTTGGTGACCGGCCCGGCCTACGGTACACAGCAGGCGAGCAGCGCTTTGCTGTTCGCCCGCGCGCTGCTGGCCGCGGGTCATCAGCTGCAGAGCGTCTTCTTCTATCGCGAGGGCGTGCTGAACGCCAATGAGCTTACCGCGCCGGCCAGCGATGAAGCGGATATTGTGCGCGCCTGGCTAGCCCTGCATCAGGAGCAGGGCGTGGCGCTGAATATCTGCGTGGCCGCCGCGCTACGCCGCGGCATCACCGACGCGCAGGAGGCGGAGCGGCTGCAGCTGGTGGGCAGCAATCTGCAGCCAGGATTTGAACTTAGCGGCCTGGGCGCGCTGGCGGAAGCCGCGCTCGGCTGCGATCGTCTGGTGCAGTTTTAATGAACCGCGTCGCTTTTGTCTTTACCCGCGCGCCGCACGGCAGCAGCGCGGGCCGCGAGGGACTCGACGCCGCGCTCGCCACCGGCGCGCTGAGCGAGTCGATAGGGCTGTTCTTTATCGGCGACGGCGTTCTGCAGCTTATGCCTGACCAGCAGCCAGAGAAGATCCTCGCGCGCAATCATGCCGCCACGTTTGGCGTGCTGGCGCTGTATGATATCGAGCAGTGCTATATCAGCCGTGAAGCGCTGCGCGAACGCGGCCTGGCGGAAGAGGACGCGCGCGTTATGGATGTCGGCATTCTGGATGCGGCGGCGCTGCGGCGGCAGCTGGCGACCTACGATCGCATCATCACTTTTTAAGAGCGCGCTATGTTACACACCCTGATGCATTCACCCTGGTACAGCGACCTCGACACGCTGCTGCTCCTGCTGACGGCGGAGGATGATTTGCTGCTGCTGCAGGATGGCGTGCTGGGCGCGCTGGAAGGCAGCAGCGCGTTAAGCCGCTTGCTGACATCGTCCGCAACGCTCTGGGTGCTGACGGAGGACGTGATCGCCCGCGGTCTTTCTGGTCAAATTTCAGCCAAAATAAGACCGGTGGACTATACTGGTTTCGTCACGCTCACTGAAAAACATCGGCAGCAAATGACCTGGTAATGCGTAAAGCCTGGTTATTTCTTGACACCCTATGGGCTCAGCCCTAAAATTCTGCCTCCTCGTAGTTATACGGGGCGATTTATTACGTGTTTACGAAGCAAAAGCAAATCCAGGAGCTATTTAATGGCAACAGTTAACCAGCTGGTTCGCAAACCACGCGTACGCAAAGTTGCAAAGAGCAACGTGCCTGCGCTGGAAGCTTGCCCGCAAAAACGTGGCGTTTGTACCCGTGTGTACACCACCACTCCGAAAAAACCGAACTCCGCACTGCGTAAAGTTTGCCGTGTTCGTCTGACTAACGGTTTTGAAGTTACCTCCTATATCGGCGGTGAAGGTCATAACCTGCAGGAACACTCCGTGATCCTGATCCGTGGCGGTCGTGTTAAAGACCTGCCAGGTGTGCGTTACCACACCGTTCGTGGCGCGCTGGACTGCTCAGGTGTTAAAGACCGTAAGCAGGCTCGCTCCAAGTACGGCGTGAAGAAGCCAAAGGCTTAATGGTTCTCCGTTAAGTAAGGCCAAACGTTTTAACTTAAATGTCAAACTAAACTCGTAGAGTTTTGGACAATCCTGAATTAACAACGGAGTATTTCCATGCCACGTCGTCGCGTCATTGGTCAGCGTAAAATCCTGCCGGATCCTAAGTTCGGATCAGAGCTGCTGGCCAAATTTGTAAATATCCTGATGGTAGATGGTAAAAAATCTACTGCTGAATCAATCGTTTATACTGCGCTTGAGACCCTGGCTCAGCGTTCTGGTAAAAACGAGCTGGAAGCCTTTGAAGTAGCCCTCGAAAACGTACGTCCGACTGTCGAAGTTAAGTCACGTCGCGTTGGTGGTTCTACCTATCAGGTACCAGTAGAAGTCCGTCCGGTTCGTCGTAATGCTCTGGCAATGCGTTGGATCGTAGAAGCTGCTCGTAAACGCGGTGATAAATCTATGGCTCTCCGCCTGGCGAACGAACTTTCTGACGCTGCAGAAAACAAAGGTACTGCAGTTAAGAAACGTGAAGACGTTCACCGTATGGCTGAAGCCAACAAGGCGTTCGCACACTACCGCTGGTAATCACCACGTAGTTGTTGTTAAACCAGCGGGCGCTCAAAAAGCCAACCCGCTGGGGTCGACTAACTTTGAACGTCCGAGAATCAGAGGAATCAAATGGCTCGTAAAACACCCATTGAGCGCTATCGTAACATCGGTATCAGTGCTCACATCGACGCCGGTAAGACTACTACTACCGAACGCGTTCTGTTCTACACCGGTGTAAACCACAAAATCGGTGAAGTGCACGACGGCGCCGCAACCATGGACTGGATGGAGCAAGAGCAGGAACGTGGTATTACCATCACGTCTGCAGCGACCACCTGTTTCTGGTCAGGTATGGCTAAGCAGTTTGAGCCACACCACATCAATATCATCGACACCCCTGGACACGTTGACTTCACCATCGAAGTTGAGCGTTCAATGCGTGTGCTTGATGGTGCAGTAATGGTTTACTGTGCAGTTGGTGGTGTTCAGCCACAGTCTGAGACCGTATGGCGCCAGGCTAATAAATATAAAGTTCCACGCATTGCGTTCGTTAACAAAATGGACCGCATGGGTGCTAACTTCCTGAAAGTTGTTGGTCAGATGGAAGCGCGTCTGGGTGCAAACCCGGTTCCGCTTCAGCTGGCTATTGGCGCTGAAGAAAAATTCACCGGTGTTGTTGATTTGGTGAAAATGAAAGCCATCAACTGGAACGATGCCGACCAGGGCGTGACCTTCGTTTACGAAGATATCCCGGCCGACATGCAGGAACTGGCTGAAGAGTGGCGCGGCAAGCTGATCGAAGCAGCAGCAGAAGCTTCTGAAGAGCTGATGGAGAAATTCTTCAGCGGCGAAGAGCTGAGCGAAGAAGAGATCAAAACCGCTCTGCGTCAGCGCGTACTGCGCAACGAAATCATCCTGGTAACCTGTGGTTCTGCATTCAAGAACAAAGGTGTGCAGGCGATGCTGGATGCGGTAGTTGAATACCTGCCAGCACCGACTGACGTTACCGCGATCAACGGTATGCTGGACGACGGTAAAGACACGCCGGCTGTGCGTCATTCTGACGATAAAGAACCGTTTGCGGCGCTGGCATTCAAAATTGCCAACGACCCGTTCGTGGGCAACCTGACCTTCTTCCGCGTTTATTCTGGCGTGGTTAACACGGGTGACACTGTATTTAACCCGGTTAAGTCAAACCGTGAGCGTCTGGGCCGTATCGTTCAGATGCACGCTAACAAGCGTGAAGAGATTAAAGAAGTTCGTGCGGGCGACATCGCAGCGGCGATTGGCCTGAAAGATGTGACCACCGGTGACACCCTGTGTGACCCGGATAACGTCATCATCCTTGAGCGCATGGAGTTCCCGGAGCCGGTAATTTCTATCGCCGTTGAGCCGAAAACCAAAGCTGACCAGGAAAAAATGGGTCTGGCTCTGGGTCGTCTGGCGAAAGAAGACCCGTCATTCCGCGTATGGACTGACGAAGAGTCTAACCAGACCATCATCGCCGGTATGGGTGAGCTGCACCTCGACATCATCGTTGACCGCATGAAGCGTGAATTCAACGTTGAAGCGAACGTGGGTAAACCTCAGGTTGCTTACCGCGAAGCGATTCGCTCTAAAGTTACCGATATCGAAGGTAAACACGCTAAGCAGTCTGGTGGTCGCGGTCAGTATGGTCATGTTGTTATCGACATGTACCCGCTGGAGCCGGGTTCAAACCCGAAAGGCTACGAATTTGTCAACGATATCAAAGGTGGTGTGATTCCTGGCGAATACATCCCTGCGGTTGACAAAGGCATCCAGGAGCAGCTGAAATCTGGTCCGCTGGCGGGTTACCCGGTAGTTGATCTGGGCGTGCGTCTGCACTTCGGTTCTTACCATGACGTTGACTCCTCTGAGCTGGCGTTTAAACTGGCCGCTTCTATCGCCTTCAAAGATGGCTTTAAGAAAGCGCAGCCCGTTCTGCTTGAGCCTATCATGAAGGTAGAAGTAGAAACGCCGGAAGAGAACACCGGTGACGTCATCGGTGACCTGAGCCGTCGTCGTGGTATGCTCAAAGGTCAGGAATCTAACGCTACTGGCGTTCAGATTCACGCTGAAGTTCCGCTGTCTGAAATGTTCGGATACGCGACCCAGTTGCGTTCTCTGACCAAAGGCCGTGCTTCTTACTCCATGGAGTTCCTGAAGTACGATGATGCGCCGAACAACGTCGCTCAGGCCGTTATTGAAGCTCGTGGCAAATAAGGCCACGGTTTAAAAATTGTGAACTGATGCCTTCGTCAATGATGAAGGCATAACGTAAGGATTATCGCCATGGCG